>NZ_JBHXMU010000042.1:0-84572 GCF_042720685.1 Kitasatospora sp. NPDC058492 | reverse complement strand
CCCGCGCGCAGACCTTCGACGCGACCTTCTCGCTGAAGCGGACCACCGGCTTCACCCTGCACCGGGCGGACGCGTCCGACTGAGAGAAGGGAGGAGCCCCTTGGCCGGAGAACGGAAGAACAGGCGGCACGCACCACTGGTCAGGGCCATGGGCCTGTTCGTGCCGCACCGGCTCCGGCTCGGCGCCGTGCTGCTGCTGGTGGCCGCCGGATCGCTGGCCGCAATCGCACCGCCGTTCATGCTGCGGCAGATCTTCGACGTCGCGTTGCCCGAGGGCCGGCTCAGACTGCTGACCGGGTTGGCCGCCGGGATGTTCGCCCTGGTGGTGGCCAGCACGTCCGCCGGAGTGCTCCAGGCCTACCTGTTGGTCACGCTGGGGCAACGGGTGATGGACGACCTGCGCACCGCGGTCTACACGCATCTGCAGCGGATGTCCCTGTCCTTCTTCACCACGACCCGCACGGGAGAGGTGCAGTCCCGGATCGCCAATGACATCGGAGCCATGCAGTCGACGGTGACCGGCGCGGCCGCCACGATCGTCGCCAGTGCCACCACGGTGGTGGCCACGTTGCTGGCGATGCTCTCCCTGAACTGGCAGTTGACGGCCGTGTCCCTCGGGGTGCTCCCGTTCTTCGTCGGGATCAGCCGCAAGGTCGGCGCGGAGCGGCGCGGGATAGTCGAGCAGCAACAGAGCCTGATCGCCGTGATGTTCAGCCTGATCGAGGAGTCGCTGTCGGTCAGCGGCTTCCTGCTGGGCCGCACGATGGGGCGCACCGACACGCTCGTCAAGGAGTTCGCGGGGCGGTCGCGGGACCTCGCGGATCTGACCGTCCGGTCCTCGATGGCCGGGCGATGGCGCCAGTCCATCATCTCGATCATCGTGGCCGCGATGCCGATAGCGTTCTACTGGACGGCCGGAATCGTCGGTGGGCACGGTGGCCCGACCATATCCGTGGGCACCGTCGTCGCGTTCACCGCTCTCCAACAGGGCCTCTTCGGGCCGGTCATGACCCTGTTGCAGACCGGCATCGGCATCCAGAGCTCCATGGTCCTGTTCGACCGGGTCTTCGAGTACCTGGACCTCGAGGTCGACGTCGCGGAGCCCAGGGATCCCGTTCCGCTCGCCGGGCGCCACGGACACGTCCGCTTCGAGCAGGTGAGCTTCTCCTACCCGGCTTCGGGGCCCGTCCTCCAGGGGGTCGACTTCGACCTGCCGGCCGGTGAGAAGCTGGCGGTCATCGGCGCCACCGGCGCGGGCAAGACCACCCTCGGCCATCTGGTCCCGCGCCTCTACGACGTCACGGGCGGTCGGATCACCATCGACGGCGTCGACATCCGTGACCTCAGCTTCGCCACCCTTGCCGAGACGGTCGGCATCGTCTTGCAGGACACCCATCTCTTCCACACGACCGTGGCCGACAACCTGCGGTTCGCCAAGCCCGGAGCGACGGCGCGTGAGCTGGCGGCCGCCGCCGAAGCCGCTCAGATCCATGAACTGATCGAAAGCCTGCCGAAGGGGTACGACACCATCGTGGGCGAGCGCGGGTACCGGTTCTCCGGCGGCGAGAAACAGCGCCTGGCGATCGCCCGAACCATGCTGAGGAATCCGCCGGTCCTCGTCCTGGACGAGGCCACCAGCGCGCTGGACACGATCACCGAGAAGGCGGTCCAACGAGCGCTTGACGCGCTCTCCGTGGGCCGTACCACGATCACGATCGCCCACCGGTTGTCCACCGTCCGGCATGCCGACCGGATCATCGTTCTGGACGGCGGCCGGGTCGTCGAGTCGGGCACGCACGCGGACCTTCTCGCCCACGCCGGACGGTACGCGGAGCTCTGCCGGGCGAGTGGCTCCCTCGGCCCGAAACCCTGAAGCCCTGAAGCCCTGAAGAGCGGAAGATGGAAGGGTGCCAGTCGCCTATGCCAGACGCCCGCTCAGAGCCGCAGGTCCATCCGCTGCTCGACCGTGTCCAGGCCGAACTTGCGGGCGGAACGGGAGACGGTGAGCTCGAAACCGGCCTTCGCGTACAGGTGATGGGCTGCGTCGAGGCCCGCGATGGTCCACAGCAGCACGCCCTCGTACGCGCGGGCGCGGGCCTCGTCCAGGGCGGTGTCCAGCAGCCGGCCGCCCAGGCCCCGGCCCCGGGCGACCGGGTCGAGGAGCACCCACCGCAGCTGGCCCCAGCCCGGGCGCTCGTCCGCCCGGACGAGGCCGGCGGCGCCGACCACGCGGCCGTCGAGCTCGGCGACCCACAGACGACCGGGCGCCGCACCGCCCTCGCGGGCCCGGGCGAGGACCAACTCGGCCATCCCGGCGGCGACATAGGCCTCCATGGTCTCGTCCGTGCCGTACTCGCGGGCGTAGAGGACACCGTGCAGGGCGGCGACGGTGCCGAGGTCCCCGGGGCGGACGGCCTCGCGGACGGTCGCGGATCCGGGTGCGGTGGCGGCCATGCTGGCATCCCTTCCAGGAGGACACTTCCACTGAAACAGTCGTTTCAGTGGAACGATAGACGCCGAGGGCGGCGACGCCCGCGAAACCCTCGAACTGCTCTGGGAGTGGCTGACGAAGCCCGAGCACCGGGGCGCGCTACGCCTGTTCTTCGAGGGGTACGTCCGTGCCTTCGGCGGCTCCGGGCCCTGGCCGGACTTCGGCACCGCCTCGCTGGACGAGTGGCTGCCGCCCCTGGAACGCGTCCTGGACGGCACCGGCGCGAATCCCACCGTGGTGCTGGCCGTCCTTCGCGGCCTGCTGCTGGACCTCCTCGCCGACGGCGGCGGGGGCGGCGGGAGCGGGAGCAGGGACGGGGACGGGGACGGGGACGGCAACGAGGGTGGCGGGAAGCACGCCGCCCGCGTCCACGCCGCCTGGCACGCCTTCCTCGACACCACCCTCGGCTGACGCCCGGCAGGGGGCCTGCGCCAACGTGACGCTTCGTGTTCGTGTGCCGGCGCTCGCGTCCTGGCGGTGTGCTGCCCATGTGCAGGCGGGGATCTGACCACGGGCCAGCAGGTCGGGCCGGAACTGGTGTTCCCGCTGCCGGTCCGCACGGTGGCCGTGGCGCCGGATGGCCGGCTGGTGGTGGGCTTCGGCTGGGAGGTCGCCGTGTTGGCCCGCCGTTGACCGGGCCCGCACGCACGTCTCGCCGCCGGACGGCGCCGGCGGCCCGTGGTCAGTTCGCGCCGGGCGGGAGCCAGCGCAGGGCGAACCAGAGCTCCATCCGGACCTCCGCGTCGCCGAGGTCGACGGCGAGCAACTCGCCGACCCGGGCGATGCGTTGGCGCACGGTGTTTCGGTGGAGCTGGAGCGCCGCCGCGGTGCGGTCCCAGCTGCCGTGCAGGGCGAGCCAGGTGCGCAGGGTCTCCCGGAGCACGGCCGGCCCGGGGGTGCCCGCGGCGGCCAGCGGGGCGAAGGTGCTGCGGGCGAGGGCTGCGGCGTCCTCGGGGGCGACCAGGGAGTGGACGCTCGGCCCGACGGCCTCGCGGTGGTGGACGGCGGCGGCACCGGTGGCCAGCGCGTGACGCAGGGCCCGGTCGGCCTGGGCGTCGGCGATCCTCAGCTCCGCCGTGGGGACGGGCGCGCTGACGCCGAGCGTCCAGCCGAGCCGGGCGGCGGATTCGGTGTCCACGACCCGGTCCGGAGCCGCCGAGCCGGGCAGCAGCGCCCGCAGCCAGGTCCCGTCCAGGTGCAGGTGCGGTGTGCCGAGGGCGGTGCCGAGGGCGGCGAGTTGGACGGCCTCCCCGCCGCCGCCCGCCCGGCCGGTCAGCCGGCCGTGCACGACCACCCAGGCGCCGTCGGGCGGCAGCAGGGCGGCGGCCGCCTCCTCCGGTGCGGCGCCGAGCAGGAGCCGCACCAGGGCTCCCGCGCTGCGGGCGTCCGTGCCGAGCGCGTGCCGCGGGCTGGTGAGCAGCGAGAGCAGCACCACGGCCACCCCGGCCACGGACCGGTGGACGGCGGTCGGCGGTTCCTCGGCGGCGGTGACGAGCGTGAGCGGGCCGCCGGAACCGTCCGAGCCGGGCAGGGTCCGCACGGTCAGGTGCCGCCCGGCGTGGTGCTGGGCGGCGGCGGTCGGCGGCTGGGCGCGGCCTGCGGCGCGCGCGGTGGTCCGTTCGGCGAGGGCGCGCAGTTCGGCCAGGACCGGCACGGGCGGGCGCGCTCCGGCGCTGAACAGTTCGACGCCGCGCCCGTCCAGCAGTGCCGTCCAACCGCCCAGGTGCACGGCGAGTTGCTGGACGACCGCGCGCAGCGCGTCGGGGCGGGCGGCCGCGGAGGCGAGTGCGGACTGGGCTTCGGAGATCTGCCGCAGGCCGCGGTGGGCGGCTTCGGCCATCGCCGAGTAGGCGGCCCGGCCGACGGCGACGAACGGGGTGCCGTCGGGCACCCGCAGCAGGGGCAGGCCGTGCCGGTCGCAGGCGGCGACCAGGTCGGCCGGCACCTCGTCGTAGACCGGTGCGACGCCGAAGCCGAGTGCGGCGGCGCCCGCTTCGACGACGCAGCGCACGTAGGCGTCGATGCCCTCGGCGTCCTTCGGGAGGCGGACTCCGGCGGTGAGCAGCAGTTCGCCGCCGAGCAGGTAGGGGCCGGGGTTCTCGACCTCGGTGGTGCCGACGGTGCCGATCAGCCGGTCGTCGGCCGGTCCGGCGATCCGGCGCAGTCCGAGCACGGGGTCGGCGAGCAGGACGGTCAGCGGGACGGCGGGGCTGCCGGAGGCGGGAGTGGGGGCTGGGTCGGGCACGCCGGCGGCCTTTCGTCGGAGGTTTTGCACATCTGACCCCACGATATTGGATGAATCCGATACTTCTGCAGGCCAGGTGGGGCGGTTTAGGTTCAGCCCACGGCGTTTTCCTTCGGGCACCCCCGGCTCGCCCCCCGTTCCCCGCCTTTCCTGTGCGCCCCGCCAGTCCCGCCCGTTGCCCCGCCCGTTGCCCCGTCCGCTGCCCCGTCCGCTGCCCCGCCTGCTCCCCCACCCACAGCCCTGGCCCGGCCCGCTCCCCCAGCGCGTCCGGCCGGATCGGAGGACCCCCCCCATGACCCTCGACTACGTCGTGATGATCGGCTATCTGTTGGGCATCGTCGGCGTCGGCTGGTGGGGCAAGCGGCGCGCCTCCTCGAAGGCGGACTTCCTCGTCGCGGGCCGCCGTCTGGGCCCGGTGCTGTACACGGGGACGATGGCCGCCGTCGTGCTCGGCGGCGCGTCCACCATCGGCGGCGTGCGGCTCGGCTACTCCTACGGCCTGTCGGGCGCCTGGATGGTGTTCGCCATCGGGCTCGGCCTGCTGGCGCTGAGCATCCTCTTCTCCGCCCGGATCGCCCGGCTGCGGGTGTACACCGTGGCCGAGATGCTGTCGCTGCGCTACGGCGGGGCGGCGAGCGTGATCTCCGGCGTGGTCATGTGGGTCTACACCCTGATGCTGGCGGTGACTTCGACGATCGCCTACGCCAGCGTCTTCGACGTGCTGTTCGACGTGCCCCGCTGGGCTGCCGTGGTGATCGGCGGCACCATCGTGGTCGGCTACTCGGCGCTCGGGGGCATGTGGTCGATCACCCTCACCGACATGGTGCAGTTCGTGGTGAAGAGCATCGGGGTCCTGTTCCTGCTGCTGCCGGTCGCCGTCGTGAAGGCCGGCGGCCTCGCCCGGTTGAAGGCCGAACTGCCGTCCGGCTACTTCTCGTTCGGCTCGATCGGCGGCGACACCATCTTCACCTACGTGCTGATCTACACCTTCGGCATGCTGATCGGCCAGGACATCTGGCAGCGGGTGTTCACCGCCCGCACCGACCGGGTGGCCACGTACGGCGGCACGGTGGCCGGCGCCTACTGCCTGGCGTACGCCGTCGCCGGCGCGGTGATCGGGATGGCCACCAAGGCGATCTACCCCCAACTGGCCAGCCCCGACAGCGCGTTCGCGACCATCGTGAAGAGCACACTGCCGGCCGGGGTGCGCGGCCTGGTCCTGGCAGCGGCGCTGTCCGCGATGATGTCGACCGCGAGCGGCGCGCTGATCGCCTCCGCCACCGTGGCCAACAACGACATCTGGGCCCGGGTACGCACGCTCGTCGGCCAGGGAGGGCCCGGCACCGCGGCCACGGACCATGACGAGGTGCGGTCCAACCGGCTGGCGATCGTGGCCCTCGGCGTGCTGTCGATCGGCGTCGCCTGCGTCCTGGACGACGTGATCTCGGCGCTCACCGTCGCGTACAACCTGTTGGTCGGCGGTCTGCTGGTGCCGATCCTGGGCGGGCTGGTCTGGCGGCGCGGCAACCTGCCGGGCGCGCTCGCCGCGATGGTCGCGGGCGGCGGCACCGTGATCGCGCTGATGGCCGCCAAGGGTGTCCTCGCCAACGAGCCGATCTACTTCGGCCTCGCCGTGAGCCTGGTCGCCTACCTGGCCGTCAGCCTGGCCACCCGCCCGACCGACGCCACCGTGCTGGAGCACTGGCGCGGCCGGCTCGCCGGGCAGGCCGAGACCCCGGCCGCTCCCGCCGCCACCGCCCCGGCCGCCGCACTCTGAGAGGAAGCCTCATGGGCCTGCCCGCCGCACCGACCGTCCCGCCCGGACCAACGGCACCGACCGCACCGACCGAGGCCCGGCTGCGCCGCGAACTCGCCGCCGTGTACCGGCTGGTCGCCCACTTCCGGATGACCGACCTGATCTTCACCCACATCTCGGTCCGCGTCCCCGGCCCCGAGCAGCACTTCCTGATCAACCCGTACGGCCTGCTGTTCGAGGAGATCACCGCCTCCGACCTGGTCAAGATCGACCTGGCCGGGAACCCGGTGGAGCCGACCCCCCATCCGGTCAACCCGGCCGGCTTCGTGATCCACAACGCCGTCCACGCGGCCCGCCAGGACGCCCACTGCGTGCTGCACACGCACACCCGGGCAGGCTGCGCGGTCGCCGCCCAGCGGAACGGGCTGCTGCCCCTCAACCAGATCTCGATGGAGTTCCACGACCGGGTCGGCTACCACGACTACGAGGGCGTCGCGCTCAACCTCGCCGAACAGGAGCGACTGGTCGCCGACCTCGGCGGGCACCCGGCGCTGATCCTGCGCAACCACGGCCTGCTGACCGTCGGCCGCACACCGGGCGAGGCCTTCCTGCGGATGTACTACCTGGACAAGGCCTGCGAGATCCAGATCGCCGCCCAGGCCGGCGGCGGCCCGCTCGTCCTGCCGTCCCGCGAGACCGCCGAGCTCACCGCCCGCCAGCTGACCGGCCAGGAGCACGGCTCCGACCTCCAGGACGACCGGGCCGCCGAGCTGGCCTGGGCGGCCCTCCTGCGCCTCGCCGACCGGATCGCCCCCGACCACGCGAACTGACCCCGTCGACCCGGCGCAACGTCCGCCCGCCGACGCCCCGACGCCCGACACCGGCTCCCCGACAACGCCCCGACGACGCCCCGCCCGACCGACTCCAGGAGCAGCCATGAGCACCGTCCCCGGCCCCCACGCCCCCCACAGCCCCCTCGGCCCCACCGACTCCTCCCGGGTACCGCGCTACGCCGGGCCCGCCACCTTCGCCCGCCTGCCCCGGATCGACCAGGTCCCGCGCGCGGACGTCGCGGTCGTCGGCGTGCCCTTCGACACCGGCGTCTCCTACCGGCCCGGCGCCCGCTTCGGCGGCAACGCGATCCGCGAGGCCAGCCGGCTGCTGCGCCCCTACAACCCGGCCCAGGGCGCCTCGCCGTTCGCGCTCGCCCAGGTCGCCGACGCCGGGGACATCGCCGCCAACCCGTTCGACATCCACGAGGCGGTCGACACCGTCGAGGCGGCCGCCGGCGAACTGCTGGACACCGGCGCCCGGCTGATGACCCTCGGCGGCGACCACACCATCGCACTCCCGCTGCTGCGCGCCGTGGCCCGCCGGCACGGGCCGGTCGCGCTGCTGCACTTCGACGCCCACCTGGACACCTGGGACACCTACTTCGGCGCCGAGTACACCCACGGCACACCGTTCCGCCGGGCCGTCGAGGAGGGAATCCTGGACACCTCCGCCCTCTCCCACGTCGGCACCCGCGGGCCGCTCTACGGCAAGCAGGACCTCACCGACGACGAGAAGCTCGGCTTCGGCATCGTCACCTCCGCCGACGTCCTGCGGCGCGGCGTGGACGAGGTCGCCCAGCAGCTGCGCGAGCGGGTCGGCGACCGCCCCCTGTACATCTCCATCGACATCGACGTGCTCGACCCGGCGCACGCCCCCGGCACCGGCACCCCCGAGGCCGGCGGACTCACCTCGCGCGAACTGCTGGAGATCCTGCGCGGCCTGAGCGGCTGCCACCTGGTCTCCGCCGACGTGGTCGAGGTCGCGCCCGCGTACGACCACGCAGAGATCACCGCGGTGGCCGCCTCGCACACCGCCTACGAGCTGACGACGTTGATGGCCCGCCAGATCGCGAGCGAACGGACGGAGCCAGGCCCGCGAGCCGGCGCGGGCGACCGCACCGACGGACAACCGGACGGACAACCGGACGGCCGCGCCGGTGCCCGTACCGACGCCCGCACGGAGTCCCACGACGCCACCGGCGAGGTGCGCGCATGACGCACCTCCGCAACGGCGGCGACCTGGTGGTCGAGTCACTCGCCACGCTCGGCGCCCGCTGCGTCTTCGGCCTGCCCGGCCAGCACGCCCTCGGCCTGTTCGACGCGCTGCGCCGCTCCGACCTGCGGTACGTGGGGTTGCGGGTGGAGAACAACGCCGGCTTCGCCGCCGACGGCTACGCCCGCACCGCCGGGACGGTGGCCCCGCTGTTCCTGTCCACCGGGCCCGGCGCGCTCACCTCGCTGGCCGCGCTCCAGGAGGCCGCCGCCGCCTCGGTGCCGGTGCTCGCCGTCTCCAGCCAGATCCCCTCGGCCGGACTGGGTGGGCGACGGCGCGGCTATCTGCACGAACTCGTCGACCAGCAGGCCAGCTTCCGCGACGTGGTGAAGTCCGTGCACACCGCCCGGACCCCAGCGCAGATCCCCTCCGCGCTGGCCGCCGCCTGGGAGTCGGCGCTGAGCGCGCCGTACGGGCCGGTGTGGGTGGAGATCCCGCAGGACGTCCTGCTCGCGCCGGTGACCGTACCGCCGGTCACCGGGCTGCGCGCCGAACCCCGGCCACCGGTCCCCCGCCCGGAGCTGATCGCCGAGGCCGCGGTGCTGCTGGCCGAGGCCGAACGCCCGGTGATCCTGGCCGGAGGCGGTGTGGTCCGGGCGTCAGCCAGTGACGAACTGCTGCGGCTGGCCGAGCTGTTGCGGGCCCCGGTGGCCTGCACCTTCGGCGCCAAGGGGGCCTTCCCCTGGGAGCACCCGCTGTCGCTGCGGTCCTGGCTGGAGGACCGCCACACCACCGATCTGCTGGAGGACGCCGACGTCCTGCTCGTCGTCGGCTCCGGCCTGGGCGAACTGTCCAGCAACTACCACACCATGGCGCCGCGCGGCCGGATCATCCAGATCGAGGCCGACGCGGGCAAGCTGGAGGCCAACCACCCGGCCTTCGGCATCCACGCCGACGCCCGCCTCGCCCTGGCCGCCCTCTCCGACTCGGTGCCGGCCGCCGTACCGGACGGCCGGGCCGAGGCGGTGACCGCCGAACTGCTCAAGCGCGTCCAGGAGCGGATCGACGGCCAGGGGCTGGAACTCGAACAGGACTTGCTGGCATCCGTTCGCCACGCGCTACCGGACGACTCGCCGGTCTTCTTCGACATGACGATCCTCGGCTACTGGGCCTGGTCCGCCTTCGACGCCCGCCGCCCCGGAGCGATGCACTCCGCCCAGGGCGCCGGCGGCCTCGGCTACGGCTACCCCTCCGCACTGGGCGCCGCCGTGGCCGCGGACGGCCGCCCGGTCCTCGCCGTCTCCGGCGACGGCGGCGCGATGTACTCGCTCGCCGAACTCGCCACCGCCCGCCAACTCGGCCTCAACGTCACCTGGTTGATCATCGACGACGGCGGTTACGGCATCCTGCGCGAGTACATGACGGGCGCCTTCGGCGAGGCCACCGCCACCGAACTGGCCCGCCCGGACTTCGTCCGTCTGGCCGAGTCCTTCGGCGTCCCGGCCGCCATGACCACACCCGACGACCTCGCACGGGACCTGGCCGCCGCACTCGCCGCCCCGGGCCCCAACGTGCTGGTCCTGCCCGCCCTGCTGCGGATGTTCGCGCCCACCCACCTGGACGGCTGAACCACGGAGGGAGCGCGACGGCCCGGCCCGCGTCCCCGCCGCCCGGCGCACTCCCCCCATCTGCCCCACACCACCACGCCCCCGGACCGTCCGACGCCGTTCCGCCGGCCCTTGGATAGGCTGCCGCAATGGCCCTCGACTCCCCCCGGCTGCTGCGCGCCGACGCCGCCCGCAACGCGGAAAAGATCATCCGGGCTGCCCGGGAGGTCTTCACCGAACAAGGCCCCGACGCCCTCCTCGACGACGTGGCCCGCCGGGCCGGCGTCGGGGCCGCCACGCTCTTCCGCCGCTTCCCCGACAAGGCCGCGCTGCTGCGGGCCGTACTGGACGAGCGCTTCGGCGAGAACGTCCGCCCCGTCATCCAGGCTGCCGCCCACGACCCCGACCCCGCCTCCGGACTGGCCCGCGTCCTGGAAGCGGCGCTGGAATCGGTGGCCGGCGACTACAACGTGCTGGCCGCCGCCCGCTCCGCCGGCGTCCTGACCCCGGCGACCGGGCAGGAGTTCTTCACCGCCCTCGACGCTCTCCTGGCGCGCGGCCAGCGCGCAGGTGTGATCCGCGCCGACCTCGTACCCGACGACCTGCACCGCGTCGTCGTCATGCTGGTCTCGGTGCTGTGGACGATGGAACCCCGCGAGGACGGCTGGCGCCGGTACCTGTCCCTCGTCCTCGACGGCCTCACCCCCGCCGGGGCCCGCCCGCTGCCCTGCCCCGCCCCCGCACTGCACACCCGCACGCCCTGACGCCGAGGCGGGTGCCGGCCGCCCTTGCGGGGGCGGCCGGCACCACCTGCCGCTAGCGCACCGGATCAGCGCGCCGGATGCACCCGGATCGCCGAGGCCGGGCACATGGCGGCCGCCTGGCGGGCCAGTTCCGCCGCCCGTGCGCCGGGCTCGGCGGCGAGCACGACGACCTGCCCGGCCTCGTCCTGGTCGAACACCAGCGGCGCGGTCACCGCGCACTGCCCCGACGACACGCACCGCGAGGTGTCCGCCTCCACCCGCGCGACCGGCCGCTCGCGCGGCTGCTCCCCGCTCACCACAGGACCGGGACCTCGCTGAGGCCGCCCGCCAGCCGCTCGTCGTGGTCGCGCAGGCTCCGCGCGTCCACCGCCAGCCGCAGGTCGGGGAAGCGCCGGAACAGCGCGGTCAGCGCGATCTGCATCTCGGTGCGTGCCAGCACGTTGCCGATGCAGTAGTGGCCGCCGTGCCCGAAGGCCAGGTGCGCGTTGGGGGAACGCGACGGGTCGAAGGTGTCCGGCTCCTCGAACACCCGCCCGTCCCGGTTCGCGGCGTTGATCGCCACCAGCACCGCCTCGCCCCGCGCGATCGCGGTCCCCGCGACGGTGACGTCCTCGCGGGCGTAGCGGGTCAGGCCCAGGCCACCGGGCGAGGCCATCCGCAGGACCTCCTCCACGGTGGCGCGGGCCAGCGCCTCCGGGTCGGCGGCGAAGCGGTCCCGCCGGCCGGTGTCGCTCAGCAGGAACAGGACTCCCAGGTCGATCCGGGCCGACGTCGTCTCGTGGCCGGCGAACAGCAGCCCCACCGCCAGCCGGGTCATCTCCCCCTCGGTGAACGAGGGGTCCTGCGCCTGCACGGCCAGGATGTCGCTGATCACGTCCTGCCCCGGCTGCTTCCGCTTCTCCTCGGCGATGCCGGCCACGTACGCCTCGAACTCGGCCATGGCCGCGGCGCCGTCGGCCCCGCCGTACAGCGCGGCGATCCGCTCCGACCAGCCGCGCAGCAGGCCCCGGTCCGCGACCGGCACACCCAGCAGCTCGCAGATCACCATCACCGGCAACGGGAACGACAGGTGGTCGTGCAGGTTGACGGCGCGTTCCGGATCCCGCGCGCGCTCCTCCTCCATCGCGTCCAGGCAGGATGCGGCGAGCTCCCCGATCCGCTCGCCCAGCCGGCGCATCCGCGGCGCGCTGAACGCGGGCGCCAGCATCCGCCGCATCCGCGTGTGCTCGCGGTCCTCCTCCTCGGGCGAGGGGGCGGGGCGCGTGTGCAGCGCCGACTCCGAGATCCTCGGCGCGCCCTCGGAATCGGGGCGCAGCCGGGAGAAGCGGGTGTCGCCCAGAACCTCCCGGGCCTCCTCGTAGCGGGTCACCAGCCAGGCCGGGTCGCCGGCGGGTGTCGTCACCCGCGTGATCGGACCTTCCTCGCGCAGACGCGCGAACAGCGGCGCCAGGTCCAGGGCGTCGGGGCGCTCGAAGGGTAACTGCGGTGCGGGGGCGGTCATGATGGGTCTCCTCACCGGCCAAAGGCCACAAGAGCAGCGAACGCTTGGCAGAACCGCCCTCTCCTGCACGTCCAGGCCAGGGCGGACGAACGGCGTCCCCGGCCAACAAGTGAGAGTCAGCTCTCTCTTCCCTCGGGAGGGTAACACCGTCGGCACGCACAGTCAGCCACTGGGCGAGATCGGCCCGTTCGGTGCTGGAGCGGGCCCGGCCCTCGGGAGAATCGAACGGAAATCGGCGGCGACGGGGGCCTTGATTCCGGTTCGGCGACGAGCCTGAAGCAGCGACCTGGGCGCGCAGACCGGCGCCCGCTACACCGGCATCTCGCTCACCGGCCGCATCCGCCGGTGGCGCCACCCGGCGTGCACGCCGCCGCGGGACTCGCCGCCCTTGGTGCGGCACGCGGTGGAGCCGCTCCGCCGCCGGCCCCGCGACCGGCCCGGCGGTCACCCCGCCGACGCACCGCCGGCCGCGCCGGCCACGTCGAGCGGGAGCCGCTCCGGCCGACCGGAGCAGGGTGCACCGCCGTTCAGGTGCGCGGCCGCCCACCGCCCCAGCTCGGCCAACGCGGGCTCCAACGCGTTGCCCGCTTCGGTCAGCCGGTAGGAGACCCTCAGCGGAGGGCCGGCGTCCACCTCTCGCAGGATCAGGCCGGCCTCGCCGAGTTCGGTGAGCCGCTCCGAGAGCATGCGCTCGCTGATGCCCGGGATGGCCCGCCGAAGATCGGCGAAGTACACGGGCCCCGGGATCAGGGTGACGACGATCAGGCCCGTCCACCGCTTGCCGAAGAGCTGGAAGACGCGCGCAATGCCCTCGTCGGCCTTCCTGCATGCCTGCTCGCCGTGATTCGCCATGCCACCAGGGTAGCCCTCGACCTACGTAGCTTTAGAAAAGTAAGTAGCTATGTTATTACTAGCTACGTAAGAAACCTCCGCCCCTAACTCTGGAGCCCTCCATGGCCACCCTGCTGCACCTCGACTCCTCCGCCCTGCCCCACGGCTCCGCCTCCCGCGAGGTCACGGCCACCTTCCGCAAGGCATGGGAGGAGCAGCACCCCGAGGGCACGGTCGTCTACCGCGACCTCGCGGCCGAGCCGCTGCCGCACCTCACCGCTGCCGGCATCACGGCCGCCTTCGCCGACCCGGCCGACCACACGGACGAGCAGAAGGCCGCTTTCGCCCTGCGCACCGAGCTGGCCGCGGAGCTGGAGAACGCGGACGCGGTGCTCATCGGCGCCCCCATGTACAACTTCACGATCCCCTCCAGCCTCAAGGCGTGGCTGGACCACGTGATCATCATGGGCCGCACCGGCGGTGAGAACTCCTCCGTCGCGGGCAAGCCCGTCACCGTCGTCGCCAGCCGCGGCGGCTCCTACGCGCCCGGCACCCCGCGCGAGGACTTCGAGTTCGCGGCCAACTACCTGGAGAAGGCGCTGACAGGCCTGCTCGGCCTCAAGGTCGACGTCATCACGCCCGAACTGACCCTGGCCCGCACCGTCCCCGCGATGGCCGACCTGGTCGACCTGTCGGACGCCTCCCGCGCCCAGGCCCACGAGCAGGCCGCTGCCAAGGCCAAGGCCCTCGCCGCCGGCCTCTCCGCCTGACCAGCACCTGCGGACCGCACACCGGCACGGCGCGGACCGAACCCGGCCCCGCACCACCGCCGCTGCTGTCGTCGCGGGGGCGGGGCAGGGCCGCCCCCGCGACGCCCCCGCGACGACGGACGCCCCCGAATTCAGGCCCCGCCCCACCACCACCGGGCGGAAGCAGGCGCGCGACTCACCAGCCCGCGACGCCGCACCCCACCCAAGCGCCACTGCCTGCCCCACCGCGAAAGACGGTCGCCATGACCCGCCGCACCACCGACCCCACCCAGCCCTCCACCAGGCTGTCCGACCTCAGCACCGGCCCCTGGGTCCTGGACCCGGCCACGTCATCAGTGGAGATCAAGCACAAGTCGATGTGGGGACTGGCCACGATCAGGGCCGCCTTCACCAAGCTCAGCGGCGAAGGCGAGATCAGCCCCGACGGCTCCGCGCACGGCACACTGACCGTCGAGGCCGCGTCGATCCTCAGCAAGCAGGCCAAACTCGACACCCACCTGCGCTCCGCGGACTTCTTCGACGTCGACAGGTATCCGACGTTCACCTTCACCGCCACCCGCGTCGTCGCCGACAGCGCCGGAACCGCCAAGGTCACCGGCAGCCTCACCGTGCTCGGCACCACCCGCCCGCTCACCTTCACCGCCCGCGCCACGGCCGCCGGCCCGCACGAGGTGACCCTCAGCGGCGAGATCACCGTCGACCGCAACGGCTTCGGCATGAACTGGAACAGAGCCGCAATGATCAAGGGCCTCACCACCATCACCCTCACCACCCGCTTCACCCACCGCTGACCCACCGGTCCCCGCCCCCCGACCCGGCCCCGTACTGGGGCGGGCCCTGGAAGCGGAGCTGACGAGGTTGATCCGCAGGTTCCGCGGCACCTCACCGGCCGCGTTGTGTGGACGTACGCGACTTCGTCCTGTGGCTGCGGACGTGCCACAACCCGGCGCGGGACCGGCGCCGACCGGATGCGCCCGTACCGGGATCGCTGAACGCGCCACCGGCAAGCCGTACCTGAGGTCGGGCTACGCCCCGGCCACCGTCAACCACGCGGTGTCGGTGCTGGCGGCGTTCTACGACCACCATCTGCAGACCGGGCTGGGTCCCGTCGTCTCCTCGGTGCCGCCGCAGTCCCGTGAGAACCTCACGTCCGTCGCGACGGGCTCCTGGGCCCGGGCGCCGGTCCAGGAGCGGCGGTCTACCGGGATTCGGCGGGACACGCGGCGGTCGCGCGGATTTCGACGAGGAGTCCCGGGCTGGCGAGGCCGCTGACACCGATGATCGTCCAGGTCGGGTAGGGCGCTTCGACGAGGCGCTGTTTGGCCTCGATGAAGCCGGGCAAGTGCCGGCGGATGTCGACGTGGTAGCTGGTGACGTCGACGAGGGCGGACGGGTCGAGGTTCTCCAGTCGAAGGATCTCTTCGATCTTCCGGATGGCGATCTCGGTCTGCTCTTCGATGGTGTCCGGGATGGTTCCGTCGGCGCGGCGACCGATCGTTCCGGCGATGAACAGGAGGCCGTGCGCGCGGACCGCGGCGGAATAGCCGAAGCTCGCGAAGGCGCTGGTGGTTTGCCCGAAGACCGGGTTGTCCTCGGGGATCGCGACGGTGTGGACGGTCATTGCGGTGCTTCCTTTTCTTTGGTGACGCGGTCGTGTTCTTCGGTGACGCGGCCGTGGAGTCCGTGGAGTCAGTTGCCCCAGCGGGACGAACGGCAGGCGTGCTCCAGCCGGGTCCGGCCGAAGGTCTCGCGTTCACGGAGGAATTCGCCGGGGATCGTGTACCGGGGTGCGTTCTTCGGGTCTTTCGCGGCCTGCGCGACGATCGCGTCGGTGAGTGAGCGGATCATGTCCAGCCGTGGATAGGCGGCGTGCACGGCGTCGGCCTGCTCGTCGGTGACGGCGTCGATGTGGGCGGCGCCGATCGGGCCACCGAAGTCGAGTGCGACGCCCTCGCGGACGAGCACGCACAGCGTGCCACGGCGTTCTGCGATACCCGGGGAGGTGTGGAGGGCGATGGCCTGCCAGACCTGGTCGGCATCGATTGCCGGTACTCCGCGGTCGATGAGGAATGAGGCGGCCCGGTCGGCGCCTTCGACCTCGAACCGTTGGTTGTGCGGGCCGTCCGACGCCACGCCGAGGTCGTGCATCGCGCACGCGGCGAACAACAGGTCGTCCTGGTAGTCGTGGCCGACGACCAGGCCGAGGCGGCCGGCAACCAGCCGGGCGAACAGGTAGCTGCGGACGCTGTGGTTGAAGACGGACGGCGTTTCCACCGGTCGGATGAGGTTCATGACGGCGTCGGCAAGCGGTGTGCCTGGCAGCGTGATCAGGTCGGCGGTCGCCTCGCGGGTAGGTCCGGTCATGTCTTCAGCCTGGCCGTGACCGCCCTGACCTGGCGAGAGGCAAAATTTCCTTACTTCGCTAGAATCTTGCCATGGCAGTGCATCGAGTCGCGGTCCTGGCGCTGGACGGGGTCACCCCCCTCGACCTGGCGATCCCGACGCAGATCTTCACCACCCGGCCGGAAACCCCCTACGAGATGACCCTGTGCGCGCTTCAGCCGAAGGTGGCCACCAGCGCGGGTTTCGCCCTGGTCGCCGACGAGGGCCTGGAGCGGGTGAGCACCGCCGACACCGTGATCGTGCCGGGATTCGACCTGATCCTCCCGTTGCCGGACGCCGTGCTCGAGACACTGGCCGGAGCCCGCGACCGAGGCAAGCGTGTGGTGTCGATCTGCACGGGCGCCTTCGCGCTGGCCGCGGCGGGCGTCCTGGACGGGCTGCACGCCACGACCCACTGGAAGCACATCGACGAGTTCGAGCGGAGCTTCCCGGCCGTCTCGGTCGACCGCGACGTGCTCTACGTCGACGAGGGCGACGTGCTCACCTCGGCCGGGGTGTGCTGCGGCATCGACCTGTGCCTGCATATCGTGCGCCGCGACCTGGGCGCGGAGATGGCCAACCAGATCGCCCGCGGTCTGGTCGCCGCCCCGCACCGAGACGGTGGGCAGGCCCAGTACGTGCCGGCTCCCGTCGCGGTGGCCGGCGAGGCGTCGCTGTCCGGCACCCGTGGATGGGCCCTGCAGCGGCTCGGCGAGCCGCTCTCGCTGCGCGTGCTCGCCCGGCACGCGGGCCTCTCGCAGCGCACCTTCATGCGCCGGTTCACCGAGGAGACGGGCACGACCCCGTTGCAGTGGATGCTCAACGCCCGGCTGGGCAGGGCGCGGGAGCTGCTGGAATCCACGGACCGCTCGGTGGAGCAGGTGGCGCGGGACTGCGGGCTGGGCACGGCGGCCAACCTGCGGCTGCACTTCCGGCGCGCACTGGACACCACCCCCACCGCCTACCGCCGCACCTTCACACGCTCGACGTCGCGCAGTCCGGCCTGTTCACCAGCGGTCACGCCCTCGGACTGAGAACGGCCACCACGACACTGCGGGGTTTCACAGGCGGGTCGCTGCCGTCCGATGAGAGATTTCGCAGCGCCTGTGAGGCTCCTACGCGAGCCAGGAGGGCTACCGGATCAGGCGATCACGCCTCCGCGGTGATCCGGACTTTGAGCCGGTCGTATTCGGCTACCGCGTCCGGCACGTGATCGAAGCAGTCCTCCCACCTGTCGTTGCTGTACGACGACGTCCTGGACGGCGATGCGCTCCGTCGCCACCGGGCCGCCGCCTGGGAGGTGTTCGGGCCGGGCGCGGCGACCCGGTCGGCCGACGCGCTGCTGATGCTGGCGTTCGAGGTGCTCGCAGGCCCCGACGGCGAAGCCGTCGCCGGCGAGGCGTCGGCTGCCCTGCTGGACACGCTCATCCAGCTCGCGGTGGGCGAGAGCCTGGACGTGCTGTTCGAGGCCGCGCCCCGCGTCGAGCTGTCCGAGTGCCTGGAGATGGTGTCGGGCAAGACGGCGTCGCTGATCTCCTGCGCCTGCCGGCTGGGCGCCCTCCACGGCGGCGGCGGGCCGGCGCAGGTCGAGACCCTGGCCGCGTTCGGACACGACCTGGGCATGGCGTTCCAGCTGGTGGACGACCTGCTGGGGATCTGGGGCGACGAAGCGGTCACGGGCAGACCGGTCTTCGCGGACCTGCGGGCACGCAAGCTCTCGGTGCCGGTGGTCGCCGCGATGGCCTCGGACACCGCGGCGGGCGACGAACCGGCCCGCCGCTACGCGCTGCCGGCCGGCCCTGGCCGGGCCGGGGAGGCGGAGCTGGCCCGGCTGGTGGAGGAGGCCGGCGGCCGGCGCTGGACGGTGGAGCGCGCCGCCGAGCACGCGGACGGGGCCCGACGCCGTCTGCGGAGCCTCGCCGACGGCCCCGGCGCGGTGCCCGGTGCCGTCGCCGACCTCGACGCGCTCTGCGAACTGATCGTCAACCGGTCGTACTGAACCGGTCGCCCCCGGCGCGGGAGGACCAGGGCGCCGGGGTGTCGAGGATGTGCGCACGGCCCTGCCGGTAGAGCGCGGCGTCCACCTCCTTCAGGCGGCGCAGTTCCTGCGGCTCGTACAGGGCGTGGACCACGGCCGGCTCGGCGCCGTGCCCGGCGGCCTCCAGCAGCGCGTTCGCCGCCGCCCTACCGCTCTGGTTCTCACCCTCCATGGTGGCCAGGTTCACCGGGCACCGGACGAAGTCCCCGGCCTTGACTTCCTCCCCCGGCTGAAGCCGGGGGTATCCACGGAGGTCCATGATGAACAGCGGGTCGGCCGGCTACGGCCACGGGTAGCCCACCTGCTCCGGCCGGTAGCCTCCGCAGAGCTCGGCGGTGGCACGGGGATCGCCTGCGGTCAGCTGCGCTTCAAGGTGCTCGGCCTGGTCCGACGGGTCGTCCGCGGAGATCGGCAGGGTCATCAGGAACTGGGCCCAAGGCAGATCCGTCTTCTCCCGGCCAGGGGGATGCCTCAGGACGACGTCGATCCGATCGGGTTCCCCGCGGAAGGCCCAGACCGCCTCCAACTCGCACTCCCACCTGGCGAGCCAGTCCTCGCGTCCCCTCAGCCCCGCCTCCAGCAGCGTCGCGACCACTGCCGCCGGCCACTCCCAGCCGCGGTCCTCCTCGGCTCGCAGGACCTCGGCCTCGTACTGATCCGCGGCGAACCGAAACTCCGGCAGGTCGAAGCCCCGCTCGACCGGGTCGCGCCAGCCCGCCCAGACGACATGCTCCTCGTCGCGCGTGACCGTCACGTACAGAGCGCTGCAGCACCGCTCAAAGCCGCACCCGGATCGAGCGAGCCGAACCTCGTGGGGAGTTCCGGTGGCATGCAACGGCCCGCCCCGGCCCAGGAGATACCGGGGGCCTGATCCCGCGAACGGGGGGCCGCCCGATTCCCTGCTACGCAGGGACAGGTCGGCCAGGAGATCCCGGCCACTGACGAACGGGCGGACCTCCACGCCGCCCTCGCCGGGCGGTGGGCAGACGATGCTCAGACTGAGAAGATCCGGTTCCGTGGCCACCGGCAAAGGATCGCGGAGCCGGCCGCAGCTGTCATGTGAATTTGCGGGGCCTCCGCTCCTGGCAGCCGCCGGTCCCCGCCTGTAGCGTCGCCGCATGACCGACGAGACCACGGCCAGGGCAGGCAGAGAGTTCTACACGTTCGACGGCCGGATCCTGGAGGTCTTCGGCAGCTGTCCGAAGCGGTTCCACATCAAGAACATGGACCTGCGGGTCACGGGCCCCGACCGGAAGGGGAGGCGGACCGTCGAGATCGTCGCCGGTCCGCCCGAAGCCCCGGCGACGCAGCACACATGGCACCACTCGGCCGAGGAATGGCAGCGGGCCCAGGGCCTGGAAGCCCTGCTGGAAGCGGTACGGGCGGGTATCGCGGCGGCCCGGGGGCACGGAGCCTGAGGGTTTTCCGCAACCGTGGTCGAGGACGGCCGCCGCAGGACGACGTCGGCATCGAGTCCTCGGTGGCGCAGTGACACAGGTCAACTGACCGAATGAGGCTGGTCGGATCGAAACCTTGCAGAACGTGTCCGGCCCCGACGGAGACGTCGGGGCCGGACACGTTCTGGGCGGGTCGGGTGGACCAGCTGCTGGAGGGGTGGCCGCTCGGGATCCGGTTGTGGGGTTCTGGGGGTGTTGCGGTTGACCCGCCGACGCCGTGTCTCCTTCCGCCCCGGTCGTGCCCGCTGCGGTCCGGCGGGTGGGGCACTCCAAGGAGTGCCCCACGCCGTGCCGCCCGTCAGCCGGCGTGGAGGGCGAGGGTCGGGGAGAGTCGGGAGGCCCGGACGGCCGGGTAGAGGCCTGCGACCGTGCCGATGAGCAGGGTGGCGGCGAAGCCTCCGGTGACGGCCCACAAGGGGATTACCCAGGGCAGGCCGCCCGCGGCGGCGAAGGCGTAGGTGGCGGCCGCGCCCAGGGCCACGCCGGCCAGTCCGCCCAGTCCGGAGAGCAGGAGGGACTCCGTCACGAACTGGAGGCGGATCTGGCCCCTGGTGGCGCCCAGGGAGCGGCGCAGTCCGATCTCGTGGCGTCTCTCCAGCACTGAGATGATCATCGTGTTGGCGACTCCGACGCCGCCGACCAGGAGCGCCACCCCGCCCAGCCCGAGCAGGAGGTCGGTGAACGCCCCCTCGGTGGCGGCCTTGGCCTGGAGCGCCGAGGAGGGGTCGGTGACCTGCACGTTGTGCGGGTTCTGCGGGTCGACGGTGCGGGGGATCAGCGCGCGGACCGCGCTGACCGTCTGGTCCGTCGACCGTTCGTAGATCTGGGTCGGGTGGCCGTCGAAGCCCAGCAGCGTGCCGGCGCCGTCCCAGCCGATCAGGGCGGCCCGTTCGATCTCGGGGGCCAGCGGCAGCGGGTCGAGGATGCCGATGACGGTGAAGTACTGGCCGCCGATGTGGACCTGCTGGCCGGGGGCGGTGATGCCCAGGCGCTGGGCCGCGACGTGTCCGAGCACCGTCGACGGGTAGCGTCCGTTGGCCTCGTTGAGCCAGGTGCCCGAGCCGACCGCGCCGCGCACGACGTCCAGGAGTCCCTCGGTGGCGGCCTTCACGGTGATGCCGCCGGTCTCGCCGTCGGGGATCTTCTCACTGCGTCTGACGGACTGCGCCAGGTCCCCGGTCGCGCCGACCTGCTCGACCCCGGGGACGCGGCCCAGCATGCCGGTCGACTCCTCGGGCAGCTTCACCTTCTCGCCGAACAGCCCCTGG
The DNA here is from genome assembly GCF_042720685.1 of Kitasatospora sp. NPDC058492. Lineage (NCBI taxonomy): Bacteria > Bacillati > Actinomycetota > Actinomycetes > Kitasatosporales > Streptomycetaceae > Kitasatospora > Kitasatospora sp. NPDC058492. Next base: position 63,416 of record NZ_JBHXMU010000042.1, on the reverse strand, counting down.
CCAGGGGAGGCCACCAGCATATTGGTGCCCAACTGGTCGAGTTGCCGCAGGAGTTGGGCCTTGCTGGAGGAGGAGATGCCGACCACCGCGATCATGGTGGCGATGCCGATGGCGATGCCCAGCGCGGACAGCACCACCCGCAGCGGCCGGGTGCGCAGGCCGGCCGAGCCGACGTGGAGGACGTCGCGGGGGCCGAGCCGGGCCGGGGCCAGCCGGGTGCGGCTCACCGCTGCCCACCCCGATCGGCCGGGGCGGCGGCGCCGGGGCGCAGATCCGCCACGACGCGGCCGTCGCGGATGCGGACCTGGCGTGGCAGGCTGTCGGCGATCTCGCCGTCGTGGGTGATCACCGCGATGGTGGCGCCCTGGGCGTTGAGGTCGTACAGCAGCTCCATCACCGCTTCGCTCGACGCGGAGTCCAGCGCGCCGGTCGGCTCGTCGGCCAGCAGCAGGTCCGGTTCGCCGACCACCGCCCGGGCGATGGCCACCCGCTGGCGCTGGCCGCCCGACAGCTCGTGCGGACGGTGGTGCATGCGGTCCGCGAGCCCGACCCGCTCCAGGGCCAGGGCCGCGCGCCTGCGGCGCTGGGCGCGCGGCAGGCCCGAGTAGAGCAGGCCCTCGGCGACGTTGTCCCGGGCGCTGACCCCGGCCACCAGGTGGAAGGACTGGAAGACGAAGCCGATGTGCCGGGCGCGCAGGGCGGACAGCCTGCGGTCGGAGAGGGCGGCGACGTCGTGGCCCGCCAGGGTGACGGATCCGGCGCTGGGCCGGTCCAGGGTGCCGACGATGTGCAGCAGGGTGGACTTGCCCGACCCCGAAGGGCCGACGATGGCGAGCAGTTCGCCGCGTCCGATGCGCAGGTCCACCCCGTGCAGCGCCGTGACCCCGCCCGGATACTCCTTGGTGACCTGGTTCAACTCGACCACCGTGCTCATGACTTGGGCACCCCGACCTTCATTCCCTCGGTCAGGTCGGTCCCGCTGACCTCGACCCGGCCCTGTCCGAACATGCCGAGCTCGACCGGGACTTCGCGCACCTTCCCGTTCTCCACGATCTGGATGCCGAAGCCGCCGCCGGACAGCGCGAGCAGTGCGTTGACCGGTACGGTCAGCACGTCCTTGTGGACCTCGCCTTCGAGCTCGACGGTGACGGGCGCCTGGTCGAAGCCCTCCGCCTGCCCCGGGTCGTCGAAGACCACCCGGGCGGTGATCTTGGCGGGCTTGTCCGGGGAGCCCTGCTCCTTGCCGTCCTCACCGATGGTGCGGTCGACGGAGGCGACCTTGCCCTTGGCCTTGCCGCCGCCGGGCAGGGCGACCTCGACCCGGGTGCCGGGCTTGGCGAGGTCGGCCCGGGAGACCTCGATCTTGATCTGCACCTGCCGTTCGGAGCCGGTGGCGGTGAGGACCGGCTTGCCGGGAGCGGCCTGGTCGCCGACGGCCGCGTCGTTCTTCTTGATCCGCACCGCCGCGGGCGAGAAGGCGATCTGGTCGGGGCCGATCTCGCCGCTCCGGGCCAGGCCGTGGGCCTTCTGCCAGCGCTTGACCGCATCCGCCGTACCGGCGGTGAACTTCTCGTCCGCGGCCAGCCCCTTGCCGTAGCCCAGGTCGCGGAGGTTCTCCTTCAGCTGCCTGACGTCCGGCCCCTCGTCTCCGGCCTTCAGCGTCCGGTACATCGGGCGCTCGCCGACCATGAGCCGGACCTTCCGGCCGTCGACCTCGTAGAGGACCCCGTCGCGTTTCACCACCGCGCCGGCCTCCGGGAGCCAGGTGAGGGTGCCCGGCACACCGGCGTTGATCCGGCGCTCCTCCGCGTAGCCGAGGACCCCGTCCACTCGGGTCCGGCTGCTCAGGTCCTGCCGCTCCACCGAGCCCGTGCTCGGCGGCAGCCCGTCCGTGCGTGCCACGCCGGCGTTGCCGCTGCCTCCGGCCTGCGAGAGGGCCGTGACCCCGCCCGCGAGCGTGACCGAGGTGGCCAGCACGGCGATCAGGTACGTTCGGCGGCTGCGCCCGCGCTCACTGCGCATTCTGACCACTGCACGCCTTGTTCGCCTGGTCGAACCTGTCCTTCTCGGCGCCCTCCGGGATCTTCATCGCCGATCCCGACATCGCCGAGTCGCCGTCGAACTTCGGGTCCGGCATGTCCACACCGTTACCGCGCATGCACCGGGCGAAGTCGAGGGCCTTGTCCTTGTCGGCCTGGGACATCTTCGCGCCACCCGAGCCACCGGCTCCCCCGCAGGCCTTGAGGGCTTCCGCCATCTTGTCCTGGCCGCCCTCCAGGACCATGGCCCGCGGGTCCTGGCCCGGCTCGGGCTCCTTCACCTGGGCGCCGTGTTCGCGCAGGCACTTACGGTGCTCGTAGGCCTGGTCCGCCGCCGCGCCCTGGCCCGACGAGTCCGAGCCGCCGCCCCCGCCGGAGCCCGAGACGCCTCCGCCACAGGCCGTGGCGAACAGCGCGAGCCCTGCCACCAACGCGGCCGCCGCGCCGTACCTGTGGTTCCGCATGTGGTTCCGCATGGAATTCCTCCGTGTCCGATGACGAGTGGCCGATGACGAGCGGCCGACCGCTCCGGCCGCTCCGGCCACGCAGAGGCTGGCACGCACCCGCATTTCGCCGCTGTCAGCCGAGACCTTTACGGCGACGAAAGGTGGCTTTCAGGTACACCTGGTGTCATGCGTGTACTGATCGTGGAGGACGAGGAATTCCTGGCGGACATGATCGCCGAGGGATTGCGGCGCGACGCCCTGGCCGTCGACGTCGTGTACAACGGCGCCGACGCGCTGGAGCGGCTGAGGCTCACCGACTACGCCGTGCTCGTGCTCGACCGCGACCTGCCCGGGGCGCACGGCGACGAGGTGTGCCGGAGCGTCGTCGAGCAGCGACTGCTGACCCGGGTGCTGATGCTCACCGCCTCCGGTACCGTCCGCGACCGCGTCGACGGCCTGGACCTGGGCGCGGACGACTACCTCACCAAGCCGTTCGCCTACGAGGAGCTGCTGGCCCGGGTACTGGCGCTCGGCCGCCGCACCCACCCCGCCCTTCCGCCGGTCATCGAACGTGCGGGCATCACCCTCGACACCGCCCGCCGCCAGGCCTTCCGGGAGGGCCGCTACCTCGCCCTGTCCCGCAAGGAGTTCGGCGTACTGGAGGTGCTGATGCAGGCCGAGGGCGCCGTGGTCTGCGGTGATGACCTGATCGAGCAGGTGTGGGAGCAGAACATGGGATACCGCACCAACGCGGTTCGGGTCGTCCTCAGCAAACTCCGCGCCAAGCTCGGCGAGCCCTCGGTCATCGACACCGTGCCCGGCCACGGCTACCGCATCGGCGTCCCGGCGTGAGGCGCTTCGCCCCGGCCGGCCTGAACCGCCCTCCGCTGCCCGGCCGACCAAGCCCGCGGCTGCCGGGCGGGGAACGGGGCCGGCTGACCATGCTCTATGGCGGGCTGCTCGTCCTCGCCGGGGCCATGCTCATCTTCCTGGTCAACTTCCTGGTCCGGGAGAACCTGTACACCTCGATCAGCACGGCCGTCGCCGTCGAACCGCGACTGGCCACACTGGGGACCCCGGCCCCCTCCGCGGCGCAAACCCTCACGGTGGGAACCGCCGCACCCGCAAACGCTCTACCCGGAACCACCCCCGCCGACGGCGGACAGTCCCACTTCCAGGCCGTCAAGGTCGTCACCCAGGCCGCCGAGCAGGCGGCCCAGAACCAGCTGCTGACCGTCTCCCTGATCGCGCTGGCCGCCTTCGCCGTCATCTCGGTGGCACTGGCCTGGTGGATGTCGGGGCGGGTGCTGCGCCCGGTGGCGGTGATCACCAACACGGCGCGGCGGCTCTCGGGTGAGAACCTGCACGAGCGGATCGCCCTCGACGCACCCCCGGGCGAGCTCAAACAGCTCGCCGACACCTTCGACGCCATGCTCGACCGCATGGAACAACTGGTGGGTGCGCAGCAGCGGTTCGCGGCCAACGCCGCGCACGAACTGCGGACTCCGCTCGCGGTGCAGCGGGCCGCCGCCGAAATCGGGCTGGCCACCGCGGACCCGGCCGCCGTCGCCCGGGTCCGCCGCAAACTGATCGAGGTCTCCGAGAGCAGCGAACGGCTCATCGAGGGACTGCTGTTGCTGTCCGTCTCCGACCAGAGGCTGGACCGGCGCGAACCGGTCGCACTGGACCAGCTGGCCCGCGCGGTGGCCGCCGAGTGCGCCGCCGCGCAGGAGCCCCGGGAGAACCGCGTCACCGTCCGGACCGACACCGTCCCCGTGTCCGTCGAGGGTGATCCGGTGCTGCTGGCACACCTGGTACGCAACCTGGTCGGCAACGCCCTGCGCTACAACCACGACGGCGGCCGGGTCGAGGTCGGCGTGCACGACGGTGTCCTGGAGGTCGCCAACACCGGCCCCCAGGTGCCGCCGGAGACGGTCCCCTACCTCTTCGAGCCCTTCCGCCGCCTCCGGGAGCGCCGGCACAGCCCGGGTGAGGGCGCGGGCCTGGGCCTGTCCATCGTCGCCTCCATCGCGCGCGCCCACCACGCCGCCATCACCGCCGTCCCCGGCAACGTGGGCGGGCTGCGGGTGCGGGTCGAGTTCCCCACGGCCTGACCCGGCTGTCCGGGGGCCCTGGCGCACGGCCGTCCCGTGCAGTGCCTTCCGGAGGACGACGGGGAAGGTCAACCGACAGAATTCGCTGACCTGTGAGCATGCCTGGTCGCTGACGTGATCGTTCCCGCTGCTCTGGAGATCTCTCCCTCGACCTCCCACCACCAACACCCTGAAGCGCCGAGGTCAGTACCAGCGCGGCGGGGGCGAGGGTGAAGCCCGGGGTGTCCCCCAGGCGGGCTTCCCAGGGCTGGTCCCGGGTACCGGAGATGGCAGCTCGGAGTCTGCGCTGGACATGGGGTCTGGCCTCAGGTCCTGTCCGTGCGGTCTCCGTGGGGCCGGCGGTCGCCCTCGTGGGGACTCTCGTCTCACGTCAGCTCGCGGTAAATCGTGATCTTGATCGGTTCCGCCAGGAGGTCTTCCACCGCGGCGGCGAGGTGCTGGGAGTGCGCGCTCCGGAAGTGGCGCTGGAGGTCCTCGGTGTGTCGCCACCGCTCGATGGCGATGAATTCCCCTGGGGTTTCGATGCTCTGCTGGATGGAGTAGTGCAGGCTTCCCTCCTCGTTCCGCGTGGGTTCGACGACCGACTGAAGCAGTTGTGCGAGCTCTGCCTCCTTGCCCGCCTTGGCGACGACCTGTCCCACGACCGTTACCTCACTCATCGGCTCCGCCTCTCTCGTTGTCGCGTCGGGGTGTTGTTCCGCTCGGATGGGCGCTCCCCGCCCTTCCTGCCGGATCGGCTCCTCCGGTGCTCACTGTCGCCGTCCGGTCGCGGGGGTGTGTCCATGGGCGGCGCCGATGGGGAGTGCGGGGAAGACCATGGACGGGTCGTCGAACAGGGAGAAGAGCCGGCCGTCGGCGGTGTCGAGCAGTCCGTGATCCTGGAACGACGGTGCGAGGCGGGCGAGCGAGAGCGCGTAGAAGCCGCGCTTTCCACCGGGGACGAAGGGGTGCCGCCGCTGGTGGGTGATGCCCTCCAGGCCGTGAGCGGCGAGGATCACCGGGAGGGTGCTGCCGAGCTCGGGGTGTGCTCCGGCGAGTGTCATCAGCTGGTGCACAGCGGTCGCGAACTCCAGGAAGGCTGTGGCCGCTTTCCTGTCCGGGGTCTGTGCGGCGGCAACGGCGAGTGCCTCGGCACTGGTGTCGATCGCCTCGGCGAAGAGCCGCCCGTGTGGTGCCAGCGAGGGAATCAGCCGGGCCAGGACGGATTCGGGGTCCGGCAGGTGCTCCAGCACGGATCTGGCGTGGATCAGATCCCAGGAACCGGATGGCAGAGCGTCTGCGGTGATGTCGTGTTCGATCACTTCGACCCCGGGATGGGTGATAGTGCTCAGGAATCGTGGATCGGTGTCGGTTGCCACCACTCTTCCGGTCTCTCCGGCGATCGATGCCAGGAGACGGGCGATACTGCCGGCTCCCGCGCCGACTTCGAGGCATGACCACCCGGGTGCCGGGTTCACCCGGGTGAGGATCTCCTCGGTTCCGGGGTCGTAGACCTGCTCGATCGTGCGCAGGCGGTCGAATTCGAGATCCGCTCGGGCGGCTGAATCCAGAACGTAAGGAGTGGGTTGCGGGCGATTCGGATCGGTCATGGTCTGCCTCTCTGTTCTCTCCGGGCCAGGTGAGTGGCGCTGGGCCGCCGGCGCGAGCGCGCGCCGCCTCGGATCCGGCCCCCGCCGGTCATCCGGCTTGCAAGCCGAGTGAGCGAAGGTGGCCGGTCACATCACCTGAGGTCTCAGTGGCCAGCGAGATGTATCCGTCCGGCCGCACGAGGAACAGGCCGTGGGGTGCGTACGCAACGGCGGCGAACCCCGCGGCGTCCGAGACGTCGTGGCCGACACGCACCACACGGACCACCGCGGGGTCCCGGGCGCCGGCGGGCCGGATGGGCGGGCTTCCGAAGGAGAGCAGCGTGAAGTGGGGGCCGCGGAAGAGGTCGAAGAGACGTACAGGGGCTCCGTCGCGCCCGGTACACGGAGCGTCCGGTGCGCGGTCGCCCGCGTGGAGGGCTTCCTCGGCTAGGGCGGGGCGCATCTCCGTGTTGGGTGGGATGCCCCGGTATCCGAGCGCCAGGTGGTGCGTGCTGCGGTCACGATGCGCGGCCAGTTCTCTGACCCGGTCCGACCCTTGGTGGATGCGGGTGCTCACGCCCAGTACCTCCGCCGCGGCCGACCGACGCTCCGCCTCGTAGGAGTCCAGGAGCGAGGGTGCCGCTTGGCCGGTTGCCGCGAGCGCCAGTTTCCAGCCCAGGTTGTAGGCGTCCTGGATGCTCGCGTTGATGCCCTGGCCGCCCGCCGGGGAATGAACATGCGCGGAGTCACCGGCCAGGAATACCCGGCCGACCCGGAAGTGCTCCGCCAGTGCCGCTCGGGCCCGGAAGACCGATGACCACCGCACCTTCCGTACCCGCAGGCCCGTGCGGGCGGCCACCAGCTCGCGGACCCGCTCCGGGGCGGGGTCGGGGGTTCCCTCCGCGAACCGCGCGATGACCTGGAAGTAGTCTGTTCTGGCGACGGGACAGATCGCGGTCATGATGCCGGCCGCGTTGCCCCAGGTGTGCCAGTGCTCGCGGTCCAGTGCGGGGATATCGGCATCGGCCACGAGCAGGGGCCGGGTATCCACTTCTTCGCGGTCGAACCGTACGCCCAGGATTTTCCGTACGGTGCTGCCGCCCCCGTCCGCCCCGACCAGGTAGTCGGCCGTGATCTCCCGCGTCTGTCCGTCGGCCCGGACGACCTGGGCCCGCACCCCGGCCTCGTCCTGGGAGAATCCGTCGAGCCGCGATCCGAACTCGACACGGTGGCCCAGCTGCAGCAGTCGCTCGCGGAGCAGTTCCTGGGTACGCGACTGAGGAAGCATCAGGGGTTCGGCGTAGGGCGTGGACCCGGTGGGATCACCACGGGAGATGACGTCCCACTCCTTGACGATTCTTCCCTCCTCCCAGGCCACCATCGGCGGCAGCGGCGCTCCCTCCGCCTGTACGGAGTCGATGATTCCGAGGTCGTCGAAGACCTCGAGGGTGCGCGGCTGGAGACCCTTGCCCCGTGATCCCGGAAAGGGGCCTGTGCCGGCATCGATGATCCGGAAGTCGACGCGCCGGCGGGCCAGTTCCACCGCCAGGACCAGTCCGGCAGGTCCTCCTCCGGCAATCAGAACGGATGTGTGGTGGCGGGTACTGTCCATGGCATGTCCCCTCTTCAGTGGTTCAGGCCGCCAGGTGCCGGCCTGCCGCGGTGGGATCGAATGTGAGGATGAGTGATTCGGGGCCGCGGGAGTAGAAGCCGGTCTCCTCGTAGGAGGCGTCCTGGGGAAAGCCGATGTTCTCCATGAGGTCGAGCAGCATGGTCACGACCGTCTCCAGTTCCCTGCGCGCGAATGCCGCCCCGACGCACGAGTGCATGCCGGCGCCGAACCCGAAGTGGGTCGCAGCGGCGGTGAAGGACCGTTCGGGACCGAGGTCGGTGCGCTGGAGGTCGAAGGTGTCGGGCTGCTCGAAGGCACGAGGATCGCGGTTGGCCGCGGCGAGCATGCACCAGACCATGGTCTCGGCCGGTATGGCAACACCGGAGATCTCGACGCTCTCCGCTGTCCTGCGGGGGATCAGCTGTACGGGCGGTGAGTAGCGGAGAGTCTCCGCGATGGCGGCGGTCACCAGCCCGGGATCGCTGCGGACCAGGGCCATCTGATCGGGGCGGGTGATCAGATGCCGGAACAGCAGGGCCAGTGTCTTGTCCGCCGGTTCGGTCGCGGCGAGGAGTACGTTGTGGCACAGAGCCGTGACCTCGTGCAGGCTCATCCGTCCGCTCTCGTACTCCGTGTGACACATCAGCGAGATCACATCCTGGCCGGGGTTCTCGCGCCGTTCCTCGATGAAGGGCCGCAGGTAGTCCTCCAGACGGCGGGCACACTGGACGCAGTACCGGTGACGCTCCTCGGTCAGGGTGACGCTCGTCACGAACTCGGCCACGCCCTGGAACCAGGAGTGCACATTGCGCCAGTCGTCTTTGGGCAGTCCGAGACTGTCCAGCGCGACCCAGATGGCCAGCGGCTGTCCGAAGTCCTTCACCAGGTCGAACCGGCCGCGCCGCAGATGGGGGCGGATGAGCTCCTCCACGTTGCGGCGGATGAGCGGGATCTGGTTCTCCAGCATCGGTCCGGTGTATCCGCGGATCATCGTTCGGTGCTTTGCGGTGTGTTCGGCGCCGGTCATCTGCGCCAGGACGCGACCGCGCATGACCGGCTCGGCGCGCTCTCGCAGCGCCTGGGTGGTGAAGATCTGGTCCTCGGTCAGAACCCGGCGGACATCTTCATGCCGGCTCAGGAAGTAAGCACCGATGCCGGGTTCGTAGTGGACGGGGTCGTTCTCTCGCAGCTGGGGGTACCAGGCGTACGGGTCCCGGGCGAACTCGTCGGACAGGACGCTGATGATGCGGGCAGTCGAATGCATGGTGTTCCCCTCTCACCGGGTTGGCCGTCACCAGGCCACGGGCAGACAGGCCGGACGGATGAACGTCAGATCGCTTCTCCAGGGAATCTCGTGTTCTTCCACGGCCAGGCGCAGGTGTGGGAAGCGTTCGAACAGAGCGGGGCAGACGATGGTGAGAACCAGCCGGTCGAGGTCGCCGTCCGTGACGGGTCCAAGGCTCGTGCGGAAGTCCGCTGGACGGACGACCGGACGATGGATGTCGAATTTCGCCGGGGTGGGGTAGTGCTCCTCGTCCCAGGCCGCGCCGAGGGGCGAGCCGCACAGCGTGTCTCCGGCCTTGATCAGGGTGCCGTGCAGTTCCAGGTCTCTGAGCGCGACATGGGCGGGGCCGAGTACCGTGCCCGGGTGGTAGCGGCGCAGTTCCCCGGCTGCGGCCCGCCACAGCACCGGATCGCGCAGGCACTCCCGTAACGGTTTGGGGTGGAGCAGGAGAGTGAACGGGCCGGTCAGCAATGCCGAGAAGAGTGACCTCGCGCACCGGACGGGCAAGCCTGTCACCACGGTGTGCGGCGGTTCGGTGTCGGCCTCCCGCTGTTCGTGGGCTTTGACGGGCGCACCGGCCGCATCACCGCGGACGGGGCCGTCCCGGAGGTTGTCTGTGAGCGGGTGCAGGTCCGGATTCCTGATAGCCGAATTTCCTGGGGGATCTTCCTGGATCAGAAGGTTCCGCAATTCCTGGGGATCGAATGACAACCCGAAGACCTCGCGGCACACGGCGGCTGTCAGCGGCGCCGCCAGTTGTTCCAGGACATCGGCCGGGTTGTTCCCGGTTTCCATGGCGTCCAGGACGAGACCGGTCTGTTTCACGATCGCCGCCCGGTGGGATTCCACCGCCCGCGTCGCGCAATTCCCGGCGCTCGGCTGCCCGGCCCGCGAGCGTGCTGCCCCGCTGATCCAGGCCGGAGAGGGAAGTGCTCCAGCGGCATCGCTCAGCCGCACGAGGTCCGGGTCGGTGAATATTCGCAGGATGTCGTCCCGCCGGGAGATCATCCACAGCCGGGATCCATCCGGAAGCTCGACCGGGCAGACCGGCCGCCGTCGGCGTGCCCAGTGGATCACGGGCGGAGGTGTGCCCAAGGGGCCCAGCGTGAAGGGAAACCTCAACGGTACTTCCGGTGTTACCGCCGGCATCGGGAGCTGCCTGAGCTGCCTCATTTCGAACCGTCCGGCAGTACGGGCTCGGCCACGACGAACCCCTGCTGTGCAGCCGACCGCAGCCCTGTCGCCGGGCCGGCGAGCACGGCTGTGGCGAGCTCGATCCGCCGGTGGTAGACGAACACCGAAGAAGGCACGTCGAAGATCGACGGGCTGTCCACGATCAGCGGCAACTCGGCGATCGGATAACTGACGCAGGCGTCGACCTGCTCCTCGCCGGGCTCCGTATCCACGATGGACCGGACCGCTCCCCGGGCAACCGCCCGGCAGGCCGCCCTGAGGGCGGCATCGGCTTGGTACGCCGTCCTGGCCTGCTCGCGCAACGCCGTGTACTCGGGTCGGCTCATCAGCTGGGTCCAGGTGTGCACGTGCTGTTCCGGCGCGGACACGCCGGCACGTGACAAGGCCAGCACCGCGGGATTTCTGAGCTGGTTCACGGCCCGCCGTACACGGCCCACCGCCTCCAGTGGCCTGACGCCAGCGGCGGTGAGGGTGTGTGCCGCCTCGAACCCGGGAACCAGGACGTCGACCCTCTTGAACTGTCCGGCCGCCCATTGGACCAGTGCCTCCACCCGGCGTGGTGTGTAGTAGCCGTTGAACGGACTCAGGCCCACGAGGCAGTGGTCGGAGGCATCGGCGATCCGGCGGCAGTTCTCGCTCTGCGGGCGAATCAGGAAATCCATGGTCACCACCGGTCGCCTGCAGCTGTGTGCCACGTTCTCATGCCAATACCTTTCCCGGTCGCCAGGTCTGAAAGTCCGCCATGAAGTGGGTGGCCCAAGGACGGCCGTCGCGCCAGAATGCACATCGAATGACCTGCCCGAACGGCTCAGTTCATTTCGAGAGGGAATTTGTCTTCTCGTCACGACTGCCGTCCGGGCGGCATACATGCAATTCGACGGTCGAGTCGTGCGCGTCACTCGCGATCACTCCGCAGTGCGCCGACGCCTCCTCGCCGTGCTGCCACACACTACGGGATGTCATGACGATGCGATAGGCCTTATTGCCATATTGGTTCGGCCTGGGAAGCCGCCTTCGACGGGCGGTGAAAATCGTTATTGTGTTCGTCAATAGGAGAATATTTCGAATGCGCCCGCCCGTCGCTCCGCAACCCGTGACGACTCGCCGTTGATCACAGATGTCCGGCACGAGCCGCACGCGTCTTCTCCGGTGCTCAGCCTGGGCGGTCGGAAGGACGATCTCGCGTTCGGGGTGACCGCCGGCGACATTGCCCTGGCGGACCGCGCGCCCGCCGTGGCCCCTGGGATCGCAGTGGCCCCGGCCCGGGCCGCGAGTCCGCTCGCCGTGCACGTGATCCTGGACTCCTGGTGCCCGCTCACCGGCTGGGCACGGTCACTGCGTTGCAAGCGAATGCCGAGATCTTCTGACGGTCGAGGGCCACCAGGTCGTCCCACAGGGCGGCCAGGCGTGGCAGGTCGGCGGCCGCGTCGCGCAGCCGCCCGTACATCTGCGCCTGGGCGGCGGCCTCGCGGGCGCGGCGGTCGCACTCGGCCGCCAGGGCCTGGGCCTGGGCCGGGGTCTTCACGTCGCTCCGGGACCGGGGTGTCTCCACCAGCGGCACGGTAGCGCCGGCACGTCGGCGGGCCAAGCCGGATGCCGCGGCGCCCGTGCCCTGACCCCGTAGCGCGCACGCGCGCGACGAGGCCGGGCCGCCGCCGCCTCCTACATCGGCGCCTGTGGGCTACCCCAGTCATAGGTGGTGATCTGGTAGGCCACCAGGTCGGGGCGAACCGACGCGAGCCGGGAGGCGACGTCGCCGCTGGACATCGCCACCGGCCCGACCGCTGCGCCGCCGCCGTCGGCGGCGATGGAGGTGAGCTCGATACCGGTGGACTTGAGCGCGGCGGCCAGCGGCTGGGCCTGCCCGACGGCGATGGAGTCACCCATCCACAGGATCCTTGAGGGCTTCTTCAGCCCTTCGGTGCCGGGCGACGACGGCTGCCGCTCCGCGCCGGCCTCGGCCTTCGCCGGCCCCGGGCCACTCCCGTCCTCGGCCGGGGAGCTTCCGCAGGAGGTCAGGGCGAGGACGGCCGCGCAGAGGACGCCACCCCGGCGCAGGCCCCGGTTAACGGAAGGGGTGTCGTGGTCATGGGACGTTCGGTGTTCGTAGGTCATGCGGAAGAAGCTAGGAGGCCTCTTTTCACGCCGTTTGACCGTTGTGTCACCGCGGTTCGACGACCTCATGAGCATCACGTAACCGACGTCCCTGAGCTCACAGCCTCACCCCGCTGGAGTTCGGAATCACCCATCCCGAGGTGCGTGTGCCGTCAACTCCTGCCCGGGGCGGCGAGGCCGGTGTCGGTCGGGAGCGGTGGCTTCCGGCCGGCACCGGCCTCGTGAGGGGCCAGGAGATCTACCAGCGGCGGGTCGGCGGTGCCGGGTCGAGCTTGGCGGCGAGCGCGGAGAGGAAGGTCGGGAGCTTGTCGACCATGGCCTTGGGGACCGGGGTGGTCTGGATGCCGCCCCGCCGCACGTCCTCGACGACGAGCGTGTAGGTGCCGTTCTCCTCGACGAGTTCGGCGGCGAAGAGCAGGGTTCGGGTTGAGGTTTCCATCGGGGTCCTAGGCTTGGGTGTCGTTGAGCAAGGCGGTCCACGCCGCGGTGGCCCGCTGCTCGTCGACGTCCTCGGCGAACAGGTGGTGGCCCAGCCAGATCGGCACGTTCCAGGTGCTGCCGTTGAAGAACCGGTAGAGCGCGTCCGGGCCGCGCAGACCGACGAAGTCGGTGCTGAGCCAGTCCACGACCACCTCCTCCGAGCCCCTGTCCGCACCGGGGAGGTGGAGCGGCACCCGGTCGCCGACGGCCGCGTCGTCGGCGAGGCCGAGGCGGCGGCGCAGCGCGGCGAAGTCGGCCGGGTCGGCGGTGGGTTCGGGGCGCTGGGCCCTGAGGTAGACGGCGGGGCGGCCGGCGAAGTGGCGCAGGTACTCGGCGAGGCCGTGCTGGTAGAAGTCGACGTGCTTCTCGGCAACGTCCGACTTGGCGTCCCACATCCAGGCCTCGTCGACGATGCCCGTGTGCACCCAGTGGATCCCCATCCGCAGGTGGCTCGATCCGCCGTCGGCGGGCTCGATGCGGTAGCTGAGCGTGTTGGAGAAGCCGCCGTCCTGGGTCGCCCGGACGGCGAAGTGCCGCGGCGGCTCCCAGGCCACGACGGTGGAGTCGCCCCGGGTGGCCTTTCCGCCGACGCGCGGCTCGACCTCCATCGGGTACAGCCAGCCCAGGTTGCCTGCGCCGGTGGCGACGGCGGCCCAGACCTGCTCGGGCGTGGCTGGCAGGTCCTGTTCCCGGCGGACCTCGAATTCTCGGGCCATGGTCGGTGCTCCTTCGTCTTCGTTCGTGGGTCAGTGGGTCAGTGGGTGAGCGGGAGGGCGCTCAGCCGCCGTTGCAGCGGGTTGGGCCGCCAATCGAGCACAGCCCCGTCGGCCAGCCGCAGCTCGGGCAGTCGGCGGACCAAGGTGCCGATCGCCACCTCCGTCTGGAGCTTGGCCAGCGGGCCGCCGAGGCAGAAGTGCGGCCCGTGGCCGAAGCTCAGGTGCCGGTTTCCGGGGCGGGTCAGGTCGAGCCGGTCGGGGTCCTCGAAGCGCTCGGGATCGCGGTTGGTCGCGCCGAGGAACAGGTACGCCAGCTCGCCCTCGCGCAGTAGTTGCCCGCCGATCTCCAGGTCCTCCGCGACGACCCGGACGATCACCTGGGTCACCGTGTCGTAGCGGGCCAGCTCCTCGACGGCGCCGCGGATCAGCCCCGGATCCGCGCGCAGCCGGGCCAGCTGGTCGGGGTGGCGTAGCAGGGCCAGCACGCCGTTGCCGATCAGGTGGGTGGTGGTCTCGTCGCCTGCGGTGATCAGGACGAAGCAGGTGGACAGCAGTTCGGAGTCGGTGAGCCGGTCGTCCTGCGCCTGGGTGGCGACCAGGGCGCTGATCAGGTCGTCGCCCGGTTCACGCCGGCGCCGCCGGATGAGCCCGGACAGGTACTCCTCGTACTGCCCGATCGCCTCCTCGGACTTGTCGATGTCCTCGCCCAGCCGCCCGAAGCGGTGGAACCAGCTCTTGACCTGGGGCCGGTCCCCGTCCGGAATGCCGAAGAGCTCGCAGACGGCGGACATCGGCAGTGGGGAGGCGACCGCTTCGATCAGGTCCATGGTCGGCCCGGCCGCGACCGCCTCGTCGATGAGCCGGTCGACGATCCGCTGGACGCCGTCGCGCAGGGCTTCGACGCGCCGGGCGGTGAAGGCGCGGTTGGCCAGCTTGCGCAGCCGGGCGTGGTCCGGCGGGTCGGTGTTGGTCATCACCCGGCCGAGCCGGTCGGAGAGCCGGCTGAGGGCCTTCAGATCGCCGCCCAGGCCGCCGTAAGCACGGGTCATCCGGTCCCGGTCGTTGGACAGCCGCAGGTCGCCGAGCGCCGTCTCGACGTCGGCGTACCGGGTGAGGTACCAGATGCCCTGGGCGCTGCGGTGGACCGGGCTCTCGCGCCGCATGCGGGCGTAGAACGGGTACGGGTCCCGCCGGGCCTCGGGGGTGAGCAGGTCGGCGGCGAGGTCGTGGGGCGGGGCGAGGCCCGCCGTGGGGCGGGCCTCGTCCGTGGTGTCGGTCAGGTTCACTACGGGCCGCGCTACCGCTGGGCTTCCATGGCGTCGGCGAGGCTCCTGGGCCGCATGTCGGTCCAGGACTTCTCGACGTACTCCAGGCAGGCGGCGTTGGTGTCGGGGCCGTGGACGACGGTCCAGCCGGCCGGGACGTCCGCGAACTGCGGCCAGAGCGAGTGCTGGTTCTCGTCGTTGACGAGCACGAGGAAAGTGCCGTCCTGGTCGTCGAAGGGGTTGGTCATGGGTCAGTCCTCCTGGTGGGAAAGGGTGGTGGTGCCATCGGCGCGATCGGCGTTACCAGCGCCATCGGCACGATCGGTGTCACCGGTGGCCTCGGCGAGCCTGGCGGCCAGGATCGGTCCGATCTGCGCCAGCGAGCCGGCTTGGGTCATCCGGTCGTGCCGGGTGGTGATCTCGTGCGATTCGATCCGGCCGGCGACGTACGGGCGCCAGATTTCGGGCCCCGCGTTGTCCTCGGCCCGGTCGATCGTGGAGTTGAACAGCAGCAGGTCTCCGTCGAAGTCGCCGGGGACGAAGTCGACCGCCAGCCTGGCGTTGTTGATCATGATCTCGACGATCACCTCGATCTGTCGCTCGTTCAGGCCGGCCAGCGCGCTGCCCCGCCGGTTCAGGACCTCGGCGACCTCGGCGTAGGTGATCTCCTGGTCGCCCAGCTCGTCCGGGTCGACATCGAGCACCCCGACGAGCACGTCGCGCACGGTGGGCACCGGCACCTCCGCGAACTGCACGTCCTTCACCGGGTAGGCATCGAGGATCGCCAGCAGTTCGGTCCGTTCGCCGCGGGCCTGGAGCTCGCAGGCGATCGCGTGGGCGATCAGCCCGCCGGCGGACCAGCCGAGGAGCAGGTACGGACCCTCCGACTGGATCTTCTGGATCTGGTCGGCGTAGTCGGCCGCCATCTCCTCGTAGGACGTCGGCAGGGTTTCGGGCCGGCCGAGGCCACGCGCCTGGATGGCGTAGACCGGGTGCTGCGGGCCGAGGTGGTTCAGCAGTCCGCTGTACGACCAGCTGATGCCGCCGCCGGGGTGGATGCAGAACAGCGGTGTCCCGGTCCCGGTCGAACGCAGCGGCAGCACCACGTCCAACGCGTCGTCGGGATCGTCCATGAGCAGCCGCTCGGTGAGACCGGCGACGGTCGGCGCCTCGAACAGCATCCGCAGGCCCAGCTCCAGGCCGAGCGTCTCGCGGACCCGGGAGGCCAGCCGGGCGGCCAGCAGCGAGTGCCCGCCGAGGTCGAAGAAGTTGTCGTCGATGCTCACCTGCTCCCGGCCGAGGACCTCGGCGAAGAGGCCGCACAGCAGCTGCTCCTGCGGCGTCCGGGGTCCGCGCCCGGCGTCCGACGCCCCGTACTCGGGGGCCGGCAGGGCGGCACGGTCGAGCTTGCCGTTGGCGGTCAGCGGCAGCGCGTCCACGGTGACGAACGCCGCCGGCACCATGTAGTCCGGCAGGTCACGGCGCAGCCGGCCGGCCAGCTCGCCCGCCTCGGGCGCGCCCTCGGGGGCGGGCACCAGGTAGGCGACCAGCCGCTTGTCGCCCGGCCGATCCTCCCGGGCGACGACGGCCGCCTGGGCGACGCCGGGGCAGCCCGCCAGGACCGCCTCGATCTCTCCGGGCTCGATCCGCAGGCCGCGCAGCTTGACCTGGTGGTCGGCGCGTCCGGCGAAGTCCAGCGTGCCGTCGGCCCGCCACGACGCGAGGTCGCCGGTGCGGTACATCCGGCTCCCGGGCGGCCCGTACGGGTCGGCGGTGAAGCGCTCCGCCGTCAGGCCGGCCCGCCCGAGGTAGCCGCGGGCCACGCCCGTCCCCGCGAGGTACAGCTCGCCGACCATGCCGGTCGGCACCGGGCGCAGCCTGTCGTCGAGCACGTAGGCGCGCATGTTCGCCATCGGCCGGCCGATCGGCACGGTCGCGGCGTGTTCGGGCAGGACGCCCACCGGGTGGCAGGTGGCCAGGGTGGTGGCCTCGGTGGGCCCGTAGCCGTTGACCACCTCGATGCCGGGGCAGGCCGCCAGCACCCTGGCGACGGCGGCCGGGGAGACCACGTCGCCGCCGGTCCACACTTCGCGCACCCCGGCGAGCAGGCCCGGGCGCTCCTCGGCGACCAGGCGGAACAGTCCGGCCGTCAGCCACAGTCCGGTCACCCCGTTCGAGGTGATCGTGTGTTGCAACAGGTCGAGGTCGAGCTGCTCCGGCGGTGCGACCACGACCCGGCCGCCGTTGAGCAGCGGCACCCACAGCTCGTAGGTGGAGAGGTCGAAGGCCGTCGGGGAGTGCATCAGCACCCGCTCGTGTCCGCCGCCGCGGAACTCGGGGGTCAGCGCGTGACCCACCACGTCACGGTGGGTGACGGCCACGCCCTTCGGCCGACCGGTCGAGCCGGAGGTGTACATGATGTACGCCAACTGCCCGGGTTCACAGGGAACTTCGAAGCCGGAGGGATCGGCGGCCTCGGACTGCACCAGCGCGGTGGTCACCTCCTGGGTGAGCACCAGGGCCGCCCCGCTCTCCCGCAGGATCAGGTCGATCCGGGAGGAGGGGAAGCGCGAGTCCAGCGGCACGTAGGCGCCACCGGCCTTGATGATCGCCAGGATCGCCACGACCAGCTCCGCCGAGCGGTCCAGCATGACCGCGACCGGCGTCTCCGGCCGCACGCCCTGGCGGACCAGTGCCCGGGCCAGGCGGTTGGCCCGCAGGTCGAGCTCCCGGTAGGTCAGCTCGGTGCCGCCGGCCACGACCGCGACGGCCTCCGGGGTGGCCCCCACCTGGCGGGCGAACAACTCCGGTACCGCGGCTCCGGGCAGCTCGGCCACTGCACCGTTGGACCCGGCGAGCAGTCGGCGGCGTTCCTCGACGGGCATGATGTCGATCCGGCTGATCGGCCGGTCGGGGTCGGCGACCGCCGCGCGCAGCAGCCGGGCCAAGCGCTCGAACAGCAGCTCCACGGTGGCCGGGTCGAACAGGTCGGTCGCGTACTCCACCGCGCCGACCAGGCCGTCGGGGGCGCCGTCCGGGCGGAACTGCTCGGCCAGGCTGAAGGTCAGGTCGACCCGCGCGGTCCCGGTCGGCGCCTCCAGGTGGCCGGTCTCCAGCCCCGGCAGCGCGAACTCGCCGAGCGGCGCGTTCTGCAGGGCCAGCATGATCTGGAACAACGGGTGGTGCGCCAGCGACCGGGCCGGGTTGGCCACCTCGACCAGGTACTCGAACGGCACGTCCTGGTGGTCGTACGCGGTGAGCGCCTTCTGCCGGACCCGGCCGACGAGTTCGGAGAAGCCCGGGTCGCCTGCGGTGTCGGTGCGCAGTACCAGGGTGTTGACGAAGAACCCGACGAGCTCGTCCAGCGCCTGGTCCGTCCGGCCGGCGATGGGGCTGCCGATCGGGATGTCGGTGCCGGCGCCGAGCCGGGTGAGCAGGGCCGCGAGTCCGGCCTGGAGCACCATGAACATGCTGGCGCCGCGCGCGGCGGCCAAGTCCCGCAGGGCTTGGTGCAGTTCGGCGTCCAGTCGGACCACGACCCGGTCGCCCCGCTGGGAGGCCACCGGCGGCCGCGGCCGGTCGGCGGGCAGCTGCAGCTGCTGCGGGACGCCGGACAGCTCCTCCTTCCAGTAGGCCAGTTGCCGGGCGAACAGGCTGTCCGGGTCGGTGGCGTCACCGAGCAGGTCGCGTTGCCAGGCGCTGTAGTCGGCGTACTGCACCGGCAGCGGGGACCACTGCGGGGCCTCGCCCCGGCAGCGGGCCGCGTAGGCCGCGGCGAGGTCACCCGAGAGCGGGCCCATCGACCAGCCGTCGGCGGCGATGTGGTGCACCACGACCAGCAGCACGTGCCGGTCGGGGGCCAGGGCGTACAGCTCCGCCCGGACCGGCGGCTCCGCCGCGAGGTCGAAGCCGCACTGCGCCGTCTCCGCCAGGCGCTCCGCCAGCCGGCTCTCGTCGAGCTCGACCACCGGCAGTGCGGGGTGCGCCTGCGCGGCGCTCAGCACGACCTGGTGGGGCGTGCCGTCCGTCTCACGGAAGACCGTCCGCAGGCTCTCGTGCCGGGCGACCACATCCGCGAGCGCGGCGCGCAGGGCCGGGCGGTCCAGTTCGCCGGTCAGGCTGAGCGCGAGCGGCATGTTGTAGGTGGCGCTCGGCCCGTCCATCCGGTGCAGGAACCACAGGCGGCGCTGGGCGAAGGACAGCGGCACCCGCTCGGGCCTCGGCCGGACGATCAGCGCGGGCCTCGCCGCTCCGGAGCCGTCCAGGCGGGCCGCCAGCCCTGCCACGGTCGGGCTCTCGAACAGCGTCCGGACCTCCAGCTCCGCGCCGAGGGTGGCCCGGACCCGGGAGGCCAGCCGGGTCGCCAGCAGGGAGTGCCCCCCGAGGTCGAAGAAGCTGTCGTCGACGCCGACCTGTGCCAGGCCGAGCACCTCGGCGAACAGCTCGGCGAGGAGCTGCTCCTGCGGGGTGCGTGGCGCCCGTCCGACAGCGACGGGACCGAGGTCGGGGGCCGGCAGCGCACGGCGGTCGAGCTTGCCGTTGGCGGTCAGCGGCAGTGCCTCCAGCGCCACGAACGCCGACGGGACCAGGTAATCGGGCAGCCGGCTCCGCAGCCAGTCACGGAGTTCGCCCAGGAGGGCGCCGGTGCCCCGGCCGCCGGTCGGGCGGTTGGTCAGCGAGGACAGCGCCTGGCCCGTGGCCCGGGCGGGCCGGTAGGCCTCGACCGGAGAGCGGTGGAGCGCCTGTGGGTCGGTGAAGACGACGTCCACGGCGTCCGCCGCAGCGGCCGACCAGGTGACGACCGCCGAGCGGCCGGACTCCGACCCGAGGGCGTGGAAGTCCTCCGGGTCGGGGAGGTCGGCGTCCTCCGGGGCGTGCAGCCGTTCCAGCAGTTCGGCGAGCGAGCCGTCCCCGTTCTGCACCGCCCGGGCCAGCGCGGCTTCCCGCGCCACGCGGCGGTTCGGCACCCCCGTGATCCGCAGCACTCCGACGGACGGCTGGGCGAGCAGCTCGCGCAGTTCGGCCGGCCCGGCGACCTGCTGCCCCCACGCCAGCTCGACCGACCGGTCCGGGGCCGTCGGGGTGACCGGCGGCTTGTGCAGCGTCACGTCGTAGCGGTAGCGGGTCAGCTCGTTGTGGTGGCGGCCCCGCTTGACCTCCACGGCCACCGCGCCGACGTCCGCACCGACGTCCGCACCGTTCTCCCGCAGGACGGTGAAGAAGTCCGGGTCGACCAGGAGCTCCTTCTCCACCCGGAGGGACTGCTCCACCGCGCGCCGCACCGAGGTGAGGTCGGCGCCGTCGCCGACCCGGTGGAGTTGGACGGCGGTGGCCAGCGGGCGCAGCAGTCGCAGGTTGCGGATGTCGCCGAGGAAGAGCGCGCCGCCGGGGGCGAGCAGTCGAATCAGCTTTTCGATCACGTCGGTGAGGTAGTCGGCGGACGGGAAGTACTGCACGACCGAGTTGATGACGATGGTGTCGAAGTGTCCGGCGGGTAGGCCGTCGGTGTCGTGCGCCGGGCGGGTGTGCAGCACGACGCGGTCGGCCAGTTGCTCCTGCCGGGCGATCTGGGCGGCCAGCGCGTCGATCGCGGTGGCGGAGAAGTCGGTCGCCCAGTAGGTCTCGCAGTGCGGTGCGATCTGCGAGAGGAGCAGGCCGGTGCCGACGCCGACCTCCAGTACCCGGCGGGGGTGCAGGGCCAGGATGCGGGCCACGGTGGCGTCGCGCCATTCCCTCATCTGCTCGGCGGGGATCGGGCTGGCGTCGTAACTGCTGTTCCAGCCGACGAAGTTCTGGCCGAAGGCGGTTTCCTCGGGGGTGATGGGCAGGGCGTCGTAGATGTCCTGCCATTCGCCCACGTGGTCGGCTTCCAGGGCGCTGTCGCGGGCCTCCGTCTGGTGGGGGACGACGTAGCCGATGAGCCGGTCGTCCTGGGCGAGGACGGCGGCCCGGGCGACGGCGGGGTGCTCGGCCAGAGCCGACTCGACTTCGCCGGGTTCGACCCGGAAGCCGCGCACCTTCACCTGGTCGTCGGCGCGGCCGACGTACTCCAGCTGGCCGTCGGCGCGCCAGCGCACCACGTCCCCGGTGCGGTACATGCGGCTCCCGACCGCCCCGAACGGGCAGGCGACAAAGCGACCCGCCGTCAGGGACGGCCGGTTCAGGTAGCCGCGCGCCAGACCCGCGCCCGCGACGTACAGCTCCCCGGGGACGCCGGGCGGCACCGGGCGCAGCCGCTCGTCCAGCACGTACACCCGCGCGTTGGCGATCGGCCGCCCGATCGGCGGTACGCCGGAACCCGGGGCGAGGGGGTCGCTCATCGTCGCGCACACCGTCGTCTCCGTCGGGCCGTACGCGTTGACCATCCGGCGCCCGGGGGCCCAGCGCGCCACCAGCTCCGGCGGGCAGGCCTCGCCCGCCACCACCAGGGTCGACACCGTCACCGCGCCCTCCGGCAGGGCCGCCAGGACGGACGGGGGCACGGTCGCGTGGGTGACCGCGAGGCCCGGGTCGGTCAGCGCGGCGACCGGCTCCGCCGCCGGGGGCAGCACCAGGGCGGCGCCGCGCAGCAGGGCGGTGAAGATCTCCGACACCGAGGCGTCGAAGCTGGGCGAGGCGAACTGGAGCACCCGGCTGTCGGGTGCGATCGCGAACCGCTCGATCTGGGCGGCGACCAGACTGGCGACGCCGCCGTGGGCGACCACGACGCCCTTGGGACGGCCGGTCGAACCCGAGGTGTAGATCACGTAGGCCGGGTGCCGGACGTCGAGGGCGACCTCAGGGTCGGAGTCCGGCCAGTCGCCCTCGACCACGATGGCGGGGTCGTCGACCACCAGCGCCGGGCGGGCGTCCTCCAGCATGAAGTCGATCCGTGACTGCGGGTACGCCGGATCCACCGGCAGGTACGCCGCCCCGGCCTTCAGGACACCCAGGACCGCCACCACCGACTCCACCGAACGCGGCAGCGCCACCGCCACCAGCTGCTCCGGACCCACGCCCCGGGCGATCAGCGCATGCGCGAACCGGTTCGCCCGGGAGTTCAGCTCGCGGTACGTCAACTCGACATCGCCGGACACCAGGGCGAGCGCGTCCGGCGTCGCCGCCACCTGCACCGCGAACGCCTCCGGCACCGGCACGGCGGCCACCTCGCGGGCGGTCGCGTTGCCCCGCTCCAGCAGCTGGCTCCGCTCGTCGGAGTCGAGGAGGTCGATCCCCCCGATCGACCGGTCCGGATCGGCGGTGACGGCCTCCAGCAGGAGCGTCCAGCGCCGCACCAGGGCCTCGATCGTCGAGCGGTCGAACAGGTCGGTGGCGTATTCCGCCGCGCCGAGGATCCCGGCCGGTTCCCCGGCCGGACCGAACTGCTCGACGAGGCTCACCCCGAGGTCGAACTTGGCGGTTCCGGTGGCCACCGCGTAGGTGGCGACCTCCAGGCCGGGCAGCGAGAACCGACCCATCGGCGCGTTCTGCACGGCGAGGATCGTCTGGAACAACGGGTGGTGCGACAGCGACCTGGACGGGTTCAGCACCTCCACCAGGTGCTCGAACGGCACGTCCTGGTGCGCGTACGCCGACAGCGCCGTCTCCCGCACCCGCCCCAGCAGTTCGGCGAAGCTCGGATCACCGCTCGTGTCGGTGCGCAGCACCAGCGTGTTCACGAAGAACCCGACCAACTCGTCCAGCGCCTCGTCGGTCCGCCCCGCGATCGGACTCCCGATCGGAATGTCCGTCCCCGCACCCAGCCGCGTGTACAGCGCCGCCAGCGCCGCCTGCAGCACCATGAACAGACTGGTGCCGGTGTTCCGCGCCAACTCGGTCAAAGCGGCGTGCAGTTCGGGTCCCAGCTCCAGACCGACGTGGTCCCCGTGCCAACCGGCGACGGCCGGCCGAGGCCGGTCGGCGGGCAGCTGGATCAGCTCCGGCAGGTCGGACAGCTGGCGCTTCCAGTAGTCGAGCTGCTCGGCGAACCGGCTCTGCGGGTCGGCGGCGTCGCCGAGCAGCTCGCGCTGCCAGAGCGTGTAGTCGGCGTACTGCACCGGCAGAGCGTCGCGGTCCGGCTCGCGGCCCTGGCAGCGGGCGACGTAGGCCTCGGCCAGGTCACGGGCCAGCGGGCCGGTGGACCAGCCGTCACCGGCGATGTGGTGCATCACCAGCAGCAGCACGTGCTCGTCCGGCGCGACCGCGAACAGCTCAGCCCTCAGCGGCGGTTCCGCCGCCAGGTCGAAGGGCCGCCGGGCGAACTCGGCGAGCCAGTGGTGCAGTTCGGCCTGCGAGACCTTGGTCAGCCCGGCCCGGGGCCGGGCCTCGGCCGGGTCCAGGACCCGCTGGCACGGGACGCCGCCCACTTCCGGGAACACCGTCCGCAGGCTCTCGTGCCGGGCCACCACGTCGGCCAGCGCCTCGTCCAGCGCCGCCCGGTCGAGCGTTCCGGTCAGCTGGAGCGCCAGCGGGATGTGGTAGGTCGCGGCGCTGCCGTCCATGCGGTGCATGAACCAGAGCCGACGCTGGGCGAAGGACAGCGGCACGGCCTCCGGCCGCTCCCGCGCGGTCAGCGTCGGGCGGGCACTGCCGGACTCCGTCAGCGCCCCCGCCAGACCCGCCACCGTGGGCGCCTGGAAGAGCGCGCGCAGCCCGAGCTCCACGCCGAGGACCGAGCGCACCCGAGCGGCCAGCCGGGTGGCGAGCAGGGAGTGCCCGCCGAGGTCGAAGAAGTCGTCGTCGACCCCGACCTGGCCCCGGCCCAGCACCTCCGCGAACAGCTCGCACAGGATCTGCTCCTGCGGCGTGCGCGGCGCCCGGCCGACCTCGGCCGAACCGAGGTCGGGTGCGGGCAGCGCGGCGCGGTCCAGCTTGCCGTTGGGCGTCAGCGGCAGCACGTCCAGCACCGTGAACACGGCCGGCACCAGGTAGTCGGGCAGCCGGTCGCGCAGGTGTGCCGCCAGCTCCGCCGGACGGACGGTCGCGTCCGGACGAGCCGTGACGTAGCCGACGAGCCGGTCGCCCTGGGCCACGACCGCGGCCTGGGCGACGGCGGGGTACTCGGCCAGGGCGGCCTCGACCTCGCCGAGTTCGACGCGGAAGCCGCGCACCTTCACCTGCTGGTCGGCGCGGCCGACGTACTCCAGCTCACCGTCCGCCCGGCGCCGCACCACGTCCCCGGTGCGGTACATCCGGCTGCCCGCCTCGAACGGGCAGGCGACGAACCGACCCGCCGTCAGGCCCGGCCGGTTCAGATAGCCGCGCGCCAGCCCCGGCCCCGCGACGTACAGCTCCCCCGCGACGCCCGGCGGCACCAGGCGCAGTCGCTCGTCCAGTACGTACACCCGGAAGCCCGCGACCGGCCGGCCGATCGGCGGCACGCCGGAGCCCGCCGCCAGCGGGGCGCTCATCGTCGCGCACACCGTCGTCTCCGTCGGGCCGTACGCGTTGACCATCCGGCGCCCCGGGGCCCAGCGCGCCACCAGCTCCGGCGGGCACGCCTCGCCCGCCACCACCAGGGTGCCGGCCGTGACATCGGCACCGTCCACTGCCGCCAGGGCCGAGGGCGGCAGCGTCACATGGGTGACGCCGAGCCGGCGGTCCGTCAGGGCCTCCAACGGGGCCTCGGCGGGGGCCAGCACGAGGGTGGCACCGGTCAGCAGGGCGCTGCACAGGTCCCAGAACGACGCGTCGAAGCTGGGCGAGGCGAACTGGAGGACGCGGCTGCCCGGCGACACGCCGAGCCGCTCGACCTGCGCCGCCACCAGGCCCGACACCCCGGCGTGGCTCACCACGACGCCCTTGGGGCGGCCGGTCGAACCCGAGGTGTAGATCACGTACGCCGGGTGCCGGACGTCGAGCGCGACCACCGGATCCGTGTCCGGCCGGTCTCCGTCGCCCACCATCGCCGGGTCGTCGACCAGCATCGCCGGGCAGGCGTCCGCCAGCATGAAGTCGATCCGCGCCCGCGGGTACGCCGGATCCACCGGCAGGTACGCCGCCCCGGCCTTCAGCACACCCAGGACCGCCACCACCGACTCCACCGAACGCGGCAACGCCACCGCCACGACCTGCTCAGGACCCACACCCCGCGCGACCAACGCATGCGCGAACCGGTTCGCCCGGGAGTTCAACTCCCGGTACGTCAACTCCGCGTCACCACACACCAGCGCGACCTCGTCCGGCACCACCGCCACCTGCGCGGCGAACAGTTCCGGCAGGCTCACCCCGGCCGCCCCGCCCTCGACGGCGGGCAGCAGCTCGCGGCGCTCCTCGGCCGACAGCAGCTCGATCCCGCCGATCGGCTGGTCGGGCGCGGCGGCGACCGCGGCCAGCAGCCTGGTCCACCGGGCGACCAGGGCCTCGACCGTCGAACGGTCGAACAGGTCGGTGCTGTACTCGACCGCACCGCTGAGCCCGGCCGGCGCGCCGTCGGGCCCGTGCTCCTCCGCGAACCCGAAGGTCAGGTCGAGCCGCGCGGTCCCGGTGAGCACGCTCACCCCCGAGACCCGCAGGCCGGGCAGCCGGAAGTCCCCGCCGGGCGCGTTCTGCACCACCAGCCCGGTCTGGAACAACGGGTGGTGCGACAGCGACCGGGCCGGGTTCAGCGCCTCCACCAGGTGCTCGAACGGCACGTCCTGGTGCGCGTACGCCGACAGCGCCGTCTCCCGCACCCGCCCCAGCAGTTCGCCGAAGCTCGGATCACCGCTCGTGTCGGTGCGCAGCACCAGCGTGTTCACGAAGAACCCGACCAACTCGTCCAGCGCCTCGTCGGTCCGGCCCGCGATCGGGCTGCCGATCGGAATGTCCGTGCCCGCGCCCAGCCGCGTGTACAGCGCCGCCAGGCCCGCCTGCAGCACCATGAACAGGCTGGCCCCCGACCGTCGCGCCAACCCCAGGAGGGCGGCGTGCAGTTCGGCGTCGATCCGGAGTTCCAGCAGGTCTCCGCCGTACGACATGGTGGCCGGGCGGGGCCGGTCGACCGGCAGTTGCAGCTGCTCGGGCAGCCCGGCCAGCTCCTCGCTCCAGTACCGGACCTGCCGGGCGAAGAGGCTGTCCCCGTCGTGCTCGTCGCCGAGGATCTCGTGCTGCCACAGTGTGTAGTCGCCGTACGTCACCGGCAGCGGCGGCCAGGCGGGTGACCCGCCATCCCGCCGGGCGGCGTAGGCGGTGGCCAGGTCACGGGCCAGCGGGCCCATGGACCAGCCGTCACCGGCGATGTGGTGCATCACCAGCAGCAGTACGTGCTCGTCCGGCGCGACCGCGAACAGCTCCGCCCGCAGCGGTACTTCCGAGGTCAGGTCGAAGGCGCGCACCGCCGCCTCGCGCAGCAGGGCGGGCAGCTCCGCCTCGCCGGCCGCCCGCACGGTCAGCGGGACGGGCACCTCCGCGGGGTCCAGCACCCGCTGGTGCGGGATGCCCGCAATGTGCGGGAAGACGGTCCGCAGGGTCTCGTGCCGGGCCAGCACGTCGGTGAGCGCGGCGCTCAGCGCGTCCCGGTCGAGCTCGCCGCTCAGCCGCAGGGCCAGCGGCATGTGGTAGGTGGCGCTCGGTGCCCCGAACTGCTGGAGGAACCAGAGCCGGCGCTGGGCGAAGGACAGCGGCATGGGCTCACGGCGGGGCCGGGGCACCAGGGCCTGCCGCGCGGTGGCGGCGTCGTGCAGCCCGGCCGCGAGCCCGGCCGGTGTCGGGGTCCGGAACAGGCGGCGCAGCTCCAGCTCGACCCCGAGGGTCGCCCGGACCCGGGAGACCAGCCGGGTGGCGAGCAGCGAGTGCCCGCCCAGGTCGAAGAAGTCGTCGTCGACCCCGACCTGGCCCCGGCCCAGCACCTCCGCGAACAGCTCGCACAGGATCTGCTCCTGCGGCGTGCGCGGCGCCCGGCCGGTCTCCCTGGTCGTGGCCTCGGGCGCCGGCAGCGCCGCCCGGTCCAGCTTCCCGTTCGGCGTCAGCGGCAGCACTTCCAGCAGCACGAACGCCGACGGCACCAGGTACTCCGGCACCCGGCCGCGCAGGTACGCCGTCAGCGCCGCCGCGGTCGCCCCGCTCCCGGCCACCGGGACGACGTACGCGACGATCCGGTCCTCCCGGGCGAGCACCGCGACCTGGGCGACGCCCGGATGCGCCGTCAGCTCGGCCTCGATCTCGCCCGGCTCGACCCGGAACCCGCGGACCTTCACCTGGTGGTCCACCCGCCCGGCGAACTCCAGCTCGCCGTCGGCACGCCAGCGCACCAGGTCGCCGGTGCGGTACATCCGGGCACCGGCCGGACCGTACGGGTTGGCGACGAAGCGCCCGGCGGTGAGCCCAGGCCGGTTCAGGTAGCCACGGGCCAGCCCCGCCCCGGCGAGGTACAGCTCGCCCAGCACCCCGGGGGCTACCGGTCGAAGCGCCGAATCCAGCACGTACACCTGGCAGTTGGCGATCGGGCGGCCGATCGGCACCGGCAACGGGCAGCCGGCGGGGTCGGCCGGCAGCGAGTAGGCGGTGATCACATGGGTCTCGGCGGGCCCGTAGTGGTTGTGCAGCACCCGGCCCGGCCGACGGGCCTGGAAGCGGCGCACCGCACCGCCCAGGCGCATCGCCTCGCCGGCCTGGGCCACCAGTCGGAGGGCCGGCAGGTCCAGCCCGGCCTCCTCCGCGGCCTCGGCGAGTGCCTCGACCACGAGGTTCGGCGCGAACAGCTCGGCCACCTCGTGCCGGTCCAGCCAGTGGGCGAACAGCTCGGCGCTGCGGCGCTGCTCCTCGGTCGGCACCACCAGCGTCTTGCCGTAGAGCAGTGCGGAGAGCACCTCCTGCACCGAGACGTCGAAGCTGATCGCGGTGAACTGCGCGGTGCGCGTGCCGGGTTCACCGCCGACGACCTCATGGTGCCACTCCAGCAGGTTCAGCAGCCCGGCGGCGGGCATCACCACGGCCTTGGGCCGGCCGGTGGAGCCGGAGGTGTAGATGACGTAGGCGGGACGGCGCCCGTCCACGGCCACGGCCGGGTCGTGCTCCGGCAGGTCCCCGTCCGCCGTGACGGCGGCGAGGTCGTCGAGCACCACGGCCGGGCCCGCGTCCTCCAGCATGTACGCGATCCGGGCGGCCGGGTAGTCCGGGTCGACCGGCAGGTACGGCGCGCCCGTCTTGAGCACCGCGAGGACGGCGACCACCAGCTCGGCCGAACGCGGCAGCCGCAGCGCGACGACCTGCTCCGGGCCCACGCCGCGCGCGATCAGCGCGTGGGCCAGGCGGTTGGCCCGGCGGTTCAGCTCGCGGTAGGTCAGCTCGGTGCCCTCGAACACCACGGCCGGAGCCTCCGGGGTCGCCCGGACCCGCGCCTCGAACAGCGCGGGCAGATCAGCCGTGGGGACCGGGCGGGCGGTGTCGTTGCGGGCGACCAGCAGCTCGTGCCGCTCCTCGGTGGTGAGGACCTCGATCCGGCTCAGCGGCCGCTCCGGCTCGGCGACCACCGCCGCCAGCAGCCGCAGCCACCGGGCGAACAGCGTCTCCACCGTGGCGCGGTCGAACAGGTCGGTGCTGTACTCGACCCGCCCGACGATGCCCTCGGCCGGCCCGCCGGTGCCGCCGCGCTCCAGCAGGTGGAAGCCGAGGTCGAACATCGCGGTGGGCGTGCGCACCAGGAGGATCTCGGAGCCCAGACCGTCCAGCGCGAACTCGGTGCGGGGCACGTTCTGCAGCGCGAGCAGCACCTGGAACAGCGGCTGGCGGGCCGACGACCGGGCCGGGTTGAGGGCCTCGACGACGTGCTCGAACGGCAGGTCCTGGTGAGCGTAGGCGGCCAACGCGCCCTCCCGGACCCTGGCCAGCAGCTCCGCGAAGGTCGGGTCGCCCGAGGTGTCGGTGCGCAGCACCAGGGTGTTGACGAAGAACCCGACGAGCTCGTCCAGCGCCTGGTCCGTCCGGCCGGCGACCAGGCTGCCGACCGGGATGTCCGTGCCCGCGCCGAGTTTGTCCAGCAGCGATGCCAGGGCGGCCTGCAGCACCATGTACACGCTGGCACCGTGCTCCCGGCCCAACCGGACCAGCCCGGCGTGCAGTTCCGGGTCCAGTTCGACGTCGAGGTGCCCGCCGGCGTAGGAGGGGGTCGCAGGGCGGTGGCGGTCCGTGGGGAGCCGGAGCTGCTCCGGAAGGTCGGCCAGGGTCCGCGTCCAGTGGTCCGCCTGGCGGGCGAACAGGCTGTCCGGGTCGGCCGCGTCGCCGAGCAGCCGGTTCTGCCACAGGGTGTAGTCGGCGTACTGCACGGGCAGCGGAGCCCACTGCGGCTCCTCGCCCCGGCGGCGTGCCGCGTACGCGGTGGCCAGGTCGGCGGACAACGGGCCCAGCGACCAGCCGTCGCCCGCGATGTGGTGCATCACCACCAGCAGCACGTGCTCGTCCGGCGCCAGTTCGAACAGCTCTGCGCGCAGCGGCGGTTGGGTCGCGAGGTCGAATCCGTTCGCCGCCGCTGCCGTCAGCAGCTCCGTCAGGTCCGCCTCACCCACGCGGGTGACGGCCAGTCGGGGTGGTGCCGTTCGGGCGTCCAGCACCTCCTGGCGGGGGACGCCGTCGACCTGGGGGTAGATCGTGCGCAGGCTCTCGTGCCGGGCGACGACGTCGCCGAGCGCCGCCCGCAGGGCGTCCTGGTCCAGGTCGCCGGTCAGCCGCCACGCCAGCGGCATGTTGTAGACGGAGCCGGCGTCCTCCAGCTGGTGCAGGAACCACAGCCGTCGCTGGGCGAAGGACAGCGGGACCGTCTCGGGCCGCTCCGCGCGGCGCAGCGCGAGCCTCGCCCGGCCGGCCCCGCCGAGCCCGGCGGCCAGCCCGGCCACCGTCGGCGTCTCGAAGAGGGCGCGCAGCTCCAGTTCCACCCCGAGGGCGGCACGCGCCCTGGCGACCAGCCGGGTGGCGAGCAGGGAGTGCCCGCCGAGGTCGAAGAAGTCGTCGTCGGCGCCGACCTCGGCGACGCCCAGTACCTCGGCGAACAGCTCCGCGAGGACCTGCTCCTGAGGGGTGCGCGGGGCCCGGCCGGTCCGCGGCGCGGTGAGGACGGGTGCGGGCAGCGCGCGCCGGTCCAGCTTGCCGGTGGCTGTCAGCGGCAGGCCCTCCAGGGGCACGAAGGCGGCCGGGACCATGTGGTCCGGCAGTCGCTCGCGCAGGTGTGCCCGCAGCTCCTCCGGCTGGAGTTCCGCCCCGGCGACGGCCACCGGGTAGGCGACCAGCCGCGCGTCCCCGGCCCGGTCCTCCCGGACGGTCACCGCGACCTGGGCGACCTGCGGGTGTTCCGCCAGCGCCGCCTCGATCTCGCCGAGTTCGATCCGGAAGCCCCGGACCTTGACCTGGTCGTCGGTCCGGCCGAGGAACTCCAGGTTCCGGTCGGCGCCCCAGCGCACCAGGTCGCCGGTGCGGTACATCCGCGTGCCGCTCGGACCGAACGGGTCCGCCACGAACCGCCCCGCGGTGAGCGCCGGCCGGTTCAGGTAGCCGCGGGCCAGGCCCGCTCCGGCGAGGTACAGCTCGCCCGCCACGCCCGCGGGCACCGGCTGCAGCGTGCTGTCGAGGACGTACAGCCGGATGCCCCCGAGCGGCCGGCCGATCACCGGGCGCGGACTCGATCCCAGCGGTGCGACGACGGCGTCCACCGTGCATTCGGTCGGCCCGTAGTAGTTCAGGCAGGACACGCCCTCGACCGCCCGCAGCTGCTCCCACAGCTGCTCCGGAACGGCCTCCCCGCCCATCGAGACCACCGCGGGACGGCGCCCCGGGTCGTCCAGGAGCCCCCGTGCGACGAGCACGTGCAGGTAGGACGGGGTGGCGTTGACGTAGTCCAGGCCGGCGCGCGTGACGTAGTCGACGAAGGCGTCCGGGTCGGACCAGGTCGCCTCGTCCAGGACGTGCAGTTCGTGGCCCGCGTACAGGCTGGACAGCTGGTCGCAGGAGGCGTCGAACGACACCGAGGTGGTCAGCCCGATGCGCAGCCGTTCCTTCGTCCGCCGGGGGAACAGCAGCGGCCGCTGGCTGACGAAGAGGTTGAGCAGGCCGCCGTGGGTCGACACCACGCCCTTGGGCCTGCCGGTGGAGCCGGAGGTGTAGATCACGTAGGCCGGGTGCCTGGGGTCGACGGCGACCAGCGGGTCCGTCGCCGGGCAGTCGGCCACCAGGGCGGCCGCCGCCGGGTCGTCGAGCACCAGCCACCCGGCCGGGCCGGCCTCCGGCAGCCGGTCCCGGGCCCGGGCATCGGTCACCACCAGGACCGGGCCGGCGTCCTCCAGCATGTGCCCGATCCGCGCGGCCGGGTACTCGGGATCGACCGGGACGTAGGCCGCCCCGGTCCGCAGCACCGCGAGGATCGCCACCACCAGCTCGGCCGACCTCGGCAGGGCCACCGCCACCAGCCGCTCCGGCCCCGCGCCCTGCGCGATCAGGGCGTGCGCCAGCCGGTTCGCCCGCTCGTCCAACTCCTCGTACGTCAGCGAGACGTCCCCGCACACCAGCGCCACCAGGTCCGGCGTCGCCCGCACCTGCGCCCGGAACAGCTCCGGCACGCTCGCGGCCGGAAGCTCCACCTCCGGTCCGGTGCCCAGTGCCGTCAGGTCATCGCGTTCCTCCGCGGAGAGCACGCCGAACCGGCTGAGCCGCTGCTGCGGGTCGGTGACCGCGGCGCGGAGCAGCCGCTCCCAGCGGCCGAACATCGTCTCGACGGTGGCCGGGTCGTAGAGGTCGCCGGCGTACTCGACGAGCCCGTCGATCCCCTCCGGGGTGCCGTCCTGCGCCTGGCGCTCGGACATGGTGAAGATCAGGTCGAGCTTGGCAGTGGTCGTGGTCAACGGCATGTCTTCGACGTGCAGCCCGGGTGGCGCGAAGTCGGCCCGGGGCGCGTTCTGCAGCACCAGCATGACCTGGAACAGCGGGTGGTGCGCCAGCGAGCGCACCGGGTTGAGGGCTTCGACCAGGTGCTCGAACGGCAGGTCCTGGTGGGCGTACCCGGCCAGCGAGGTGTCCCGGACCCGGCCCAGCAGCTCGGCGAAGGTCGGATCGCCCGAGGTGTCGGTGCGGAAGACCAGGGTGTTGACGAAGTAGCCGACCAGCTCGTCCAGCGCCTGGTCGGTCCGGCCGGCGACCGGGCTGCCGACCGGGATGTCGTCGCCCGCGCCGAGCTTGCTCAGCAGCGCCGCCAGGCCGGCCTGGAGGACCATGAAGAGACTGGTGCCGTGCTCGCGGGCGAGCTCGCGCAGACCGCGGTGCATCTCGGCGTCCAGTCCGGCGTGCACGAAGCCGCCCCGGCGCGAGGCGGCCGCCGGGCGGGACCGGTCGGCGGGCAGCTGGATCCGCTCCGGGAGACCGGCCAACTGCCGTGTCCAGTAGGCCGCCTGGCGGGCGAACGGACTGTCCGGGTCAGTGGATTCGCCGAGCAGCTCGTGCTGCCAGAGGGTGTAGTCGGTGTACTGGACCGGCAGGCTCTTCCAGCGCGGCTCCTCGCCGCGGCAGCGCGCCGCGTAGGCGGCGGTCAGGTCCTGCGCGAGCGGGCCCAGCGACCAGCCGTCACCCGCGATGTGGTGGAGCACCACCTGGAGCACGTGCTCGTCCGACGCCAGCTCGAACAGGCCGGCCCGCAGCGGCGCATCACCCGCCAGGTCGAACGGCCGGTCCGTCGCCGCCGCCATCAGGGCGGACAGCTCGGCCTCGGCGGTCCGGCGCACGAGCAGCCGCGGGCGGGCCGCCACGACGCCCAGCACCTGCTGGTACGGGACACCGTCGACGGCCGGGTAGACGGTCCGCAGGCTCTCGTGCCGCCCGACCACGTCCGCGAGGGCTGCCTCCATTGCCCGGCGGTCCAGGTCCCCGGACAGCCGCCAGGCCAGGGAGATGTGGTAGTTCGCGCCGGTGCCGTCCAGCTGGTGCAGGAACCAGAGCCGCCGCTGCGCGAACGACAGCGGGACCAGCTCGGGGCGCTCGCGCCGTACCAGCGCCGCCTGCGCCGGTCCGGCCGCCGCCAGTGCGGCGGCCAGGCCGGCCGGGGTCGGCGCCTCGAACAGGGTGCGCAGCGGCATCTCCACGCCGAGCGTCGCACGGATCCGGGCGGCCAGGCGGGTGGCGAGCAGGGAGTGCCCGCCCAGGTCGAAGAAGCCGTCCTCGACGCCGGCCGACGCCACGCCCAGGACCTCGGCGAACAGCTCGCAGAGGACCTGCTCCCGCGGGGTGCGCGGCGCGCGACCGGTGACCACCGGGGCGAGGTCGGGGGCGGGCAGTGCCCGGTGGTCCAGCTTGCCGTTGGCGGTCAACGGCAGCGCGTCCAGCACGACGTACGCCGACGGCACCATGTGCTCCGGCAGCCGCTCGGTCAGGTGCTCACGCAGGTCGGCCGGGCGCGGTGCGGCACCGGCGGCCGGGACCAGGTAGGCGACCAGGCGGGTGTCGTCGGCCCGGTCCTGCCGGGCGAGGACGGCGGTCTGGGCGACGCCGGGGTGCGCGGCCAGGGCCGCCTCGATCTCGCCGAGCTCGATCCGGAAGCCGCGGACCTTCACCTGCTGGTCGGCCCGGCCGACGTAGCTCAGGCTGCCTTCCGCA
This sequence comes from Kitasatospora sp. NPDC058492, assembly GCF_042720685.1. NCBI lineage: Bacteria > Bacillati > Actinomycetota > Actinomycetes > Kitasatosporales > Streptomycetaceae > Kitasatospora > Kitasatospora sp. NPDC058492. The sequence continues at coordinate 30,057 of NZ_JBHXMU010000042.1, read as the reverse complement.
GCCCGGCGCACCACGTCGCCGGTGCGGTACATCCGCGATCCCGGCGGTCCGAACGGGTCGGCGACGAAGCGCCCGGCGGTCAGGCCGGGCCGGTTCAGGTAGCCGCGCGCCAGACCGGCGCCCGCCACGTACAGCTCGCCGGCCACGCCCGGGGCCACCGGCCGCAGGTGGGGGTCCAGCACGTAGGCGCGCAGGTCGGGGATCGCGGCGCCGACCACGCTGGCCGCCCCCGCGGTCGCGGCCGAACGGTCGAGCGCGGCGTAGGTGACGTGCACCGTGGTCTCGGTGATGCCGTACATGTTGACCAGCCGCGGCGCGTCGTCCGGGTGCCGTTCGTACCAGGGCGCCAGGCGGGCGGGCTCCAGGGCCTCGCCGCCGAACACGACGGTCCGCAGGGCGAGTTCGCACGGGTGCTCGGCGTCGGCCTGCATCAGCTGGTAGAAGGCGGACGGCGTCTGGTTGAGCACCGTCACCCGCTCGCGGGCGAGGAGCTCCAGGAACCGGCCGGGCGAGCGGCTGGTCTCGTGGTCCACGACCACCAGCCGGCCGCCGTACAGCAGCGGGCCCCACAGCTCCCAGACCGAGAAGTCGAAGGCGTAGGAGTGGAAGAGCGTCCAGACGTCCTCGGCGGAGAAGTCGAACAGCGCCCGCGTGGTGCCGAACAGCCGCACCACGTTGCGGTGCGGGACCACCACGCCCTTGGGCTTCCCGGTGGAGCCCGAGGTGTAGATGACGTACGCCGGGTGACCGGGATCGACGGCGACCGCGGGGTCCGTGTCCGGCAGGCCGTCCAGGTCGGCGATGTCCAGCAGGAGCCGGTCCACGGACTCCGCACCGGGCAGGTCACCGATCTGACGAGTCGTCAGCAGCAGTGCGGGGCGGGCGTCCTGGAGCAGGTAGGAGATCCGGGCCGCCGGGTACTGCGGGTCCACCGGCACGTAGGCGCCGCCGGCCTTGAGCACCGCCAGTACCGCCACGACCAGCTCGGCCGAGCGCGGCAGCGCCAGTGCCACCAACTGCTCCGGGCCGACACCCCGGCCGATCAGCGCGTGCGCGAGCCGGTTGGCCCGGGCGTTCAGCTCGCCGTACGTCAGGTTGACTTCGCCGTCCGTGAGGGCGACCGCGGCCGGGTCGGCCCGCGCCTGCCGCTCGAACAGCGCGGTCAGGCTGCTCTCCGGCTGTTCCCCGCTCCGGTCGGCCTCGGCCGGCAGGAGCGCGCGGAGCTCCTCGGCGGACAGCACGTCCACCCGGCCGATCCGCCGACCGGGGTCGGCGACGACTGCGCGCAGCAGCCGCAGCCACCGGTCGACGATCCCCGCCACGGTGCCCTCGTCGAACAGGTCGGTGCTGTACTCGACCACGCCCGACAGCCCCTCCGTACCCGGCTGTTCGGCCAGGATGAAGGTCAGGTCGCACTTGGCCGTGCCGGTGTGCACCAGGTCGGTCGTCACCCGCAGCCCCGGCAGGTCGAAGGCGCCGAGCGGGGCGTTCTGCAGGGCGAGCATGGTCTGGAACAGGGGGTGGTGCGCCAGTGTCCGGGTCGGGTTCAGTGCCTCCACGAGGTGCTCGAACGGCACATCCTGGTGCGCGTACGCGGCCAGCGCGTCGGAGCGCACCCGGCCCAGCAGTTCGGTGAACGACGGGTCGCCGGACAGGTCGGTGCGCAGCACCAGGGTGTTGACGAAGAATCCGACCAGGTCGTCCAACGCCTCGTCGGTGCGTCCCGCGATCGGCGTGCCGATCGGGACGTCGGTGCCGGCGCCGAGCTTGCCCAGAAGGGCGGCCAGACCGGCCTGGAGCACCATGAAGAGGCTGGCGCCACCGTCGCGGGCGAGTTCGCGCAGGCCCTCGTGCAGCTCGGCGTCGACCTGCACCGGCAGGTGGGCACCCCGGTAGGACATCACCGCCGGGCGGGGCCGGTCGAAGGGCAGCTCCACCTGGTCGGGCAGGTCCGCCAACTGCCCCCTCCAGTACGCGAGCTGGCCGCTCAGCAGGCTGTCCGGGTCCGAGCCGTCGCCGAGCAGCTCCTGCTGCCAGAGGGCGTAGTCGGCGTACTGGACCGGCAGTGGCGACCACTCCGGCTTCGCGCCCTCGGTACGGGCCGCGTAGGCGGTCCGCAGGTCCCGCAGGAGCGGGCCCGCCGACCAGCCGTCACCGGCGATGTGGTGCACCACCAGCAGCAGCACGTGGTCCTCGGTGCCGAGCCGGAAGAGCTCGGCACGCAGCGGTGGCTCGTCGGAGAGCTCGAAGCCGTACCGCGCCGCCTCCGCCAGCCGCTGCGGCAGGCCGCGCTCGCCGCCCTCGGTCACCCTCAACCGCGGCCGGGCCTCGTCGGCCTCCAGCACCCGCTGGTACGGAACGCCGTCGGCCACGGGGAAGACGGTGCGCAGGCTCTCGTGCCGCTCGACCAAGTCCGTCAGGGCCGCCTCCAGGGCCCGCTCGTCGAGGGTTCCGCCGAGGCGCAGCGCCAGCGGGATGTTGTAGGTGGCGCTCGGGCCCTCCATGCGGTGCAGGAACCACAGTCGGCGCTGCGCGAAGGACAGCGGCACCGTGTCGGGACGCTCGCGTCGCGACAGCGCGGGCCGCGCCCGGCCGGCGATGTCCACCGCCGCCGCCAGTTCCGCCACCGTCGGCGCGTCGAACAGGTCGCGCAGCCCCAGCTCCACGCCGAGCACCGACCGGGCCCGGGCGACCAGCCGGGTGGCCAGCAGGGAGTGCCCGCCGAGGTCGAAGAAGTCGTCGTCGGCGCCGACCTCCGGCACGCCGAGCACCTCGGCGAACAGCCCGGCGAGCAGGTGCTCGGTCGCGGTGCGCGGAGCACGGCCCGGGTCGGCGGGCTGCCGGTCGGGCGCGGGGAGGGCACGCCGGTCGAGCTTGCCGTTGGGAGTCAGGGGCAGGGCGTCCAGCAGCACGACGATGGACGGCACCATGTGCTTGGGCAGCCGCTCCCGGAGGTGTTCGCGCAGGGCGGTGTCGGTGACCGTGGCGCCGGGCTCGGCGACGGCGTAGGCGACCAGTCGGGGCTCGTCCTCGGTACGCACCATGGCGGCGGCCCGGGCGACCTGCGGGTGCTCGGCGAGGACGGCCTCGACTTCGCCGAGCTCCACCCGGAAGCCCCGGACCTTGACCTGATCGTCCGTGCGCCCGAGGAACTCCAGGTTCCCGTCCGTGCCCCACCGCACCCGGTCGCCGGTGCGGTACATCCGCGTGCCAATCGGACCGAACGGGTCCGCCACGAACCGCCCGGCGGTCAGGCCCGGCCGGTTGAGGTAGCCGCGGGCCAGGCAGGGCCCGGCGATGTACAGCTCGCCCGGCGTACCGGCCGGCAGCGGCCGCAGGGCGCCGTCGAGCACGTACAGCCGGACGTTGCCGGCGGGCCGGCCGATGACCGGGAGCGGACTCGACCCCACGGAGGCGACCACCGGGTTGACGGTGCACTCGGACGGTCCGTAGAGGTTGAGGCAGGAGACCCCGTCCGCCGCCCGCAGTTCTTCCCACAGCCGCTCCGGGACGGCCTCGCCACCGGCCGCGACCAGCGCCGGACGCCACCTCTGGTCGCCCAGGAGCCCGTGGGCGACCAGGACGTGCAGGTAGGAAGGGGTGGCTTCGATGTAGTCCAGCCCGTGGCGCGCCGCGTAGCCGACGAAGGCGTCGGGGTCGGTCCAGGTCTCGTAGTCCAGGACGTGCAGCTCGTGCCCCGCGAACAGGGCGAGCAGCTGGTTCCACGAGGCATCGAACGACACCGACGTCGTCAGGGCCACCCGCAGTCGCTGCCGTCCGCCCGTCGCCGGCGGAAAGTGGACCTGCCGGAGGTCGGTGAGCAGGTTGAGCAGGCCGCCGTGGGTCGGCACCACGCCCTTGGGCCTGCCGGTGGAGCCGGAGGTGAAGATGACGTACGCCGGGTGGCCCGGGTCGACGGCCGCCATCGGGTCAGCCGCTGACAGACCACCCACCAGCTCGGCCGTCGCCGGGTCGTCGATGACCAGCCGGTCGACGGAACCCTTCCCCGGCAGCCTGCCCTCGCTGAGGGTGTCGGTCACCAGCAGGGCCGGGCGTGCGTCATCGAGCAGGAGGGCGATCCGGGCGGCCGGGTACTCGGGATCGAGCGGGACGTAGGCCGCCCCGGTCTTGAGCACCGCGAGGATCGCCACCACCAGCTCGGCCGACCTCGGCAGGGCCACCGCCACCAGCCGCTCCGGCCCCGCGCCCCGCGAGACCAGGGCGTTCGCCAGCCGGTTCGCCCGCTCGTCCAGCTCCGCAAAGGTCAGAGAAACGTCCCCGCACACCAACGCCACCAGATCCGGCGCCGCCCGCACATGCTTGCGGAACAGCTCCGGCAGGGTCTCGGCCGGGAGTTCCACCGTCGGCCCGGTGCCGAGGGCCGCCACCTGGTGGTGCTCCTCGGCCGTGAGCAGGTCGATCCGGCCCAGCACCTCGTCCGGGTCCCAGTCCGCGACGGCGTCGAGCAGGGAGATCAGCCGCTGCTGATGGGCGGCGAGGTCGTCCTCACCGTACGCCTCGGGCGAGCCGTGGAGCCTGAGCAACGGCGGGTTGCCGTCCCGGTAGTCGAACACCCAGACGGCCAGGTCGCTGGTCGACCCCGACACGAAGTGGTGCACGGAGGCGGGGTGACCGGCGAAGGTCGGCCGGGAGTTGAACGCCATGATGTTGACGATCAGCGGGAACGCCGTCCCGATGCTGCCGGGCATCCCGAGGTCCCGCAGCAGGTCCTCGCTCCGGTACCGCTCGTGTGCGACGGCCGCCTCGACCTCCCGCGCCGCCTGGGCGACGAGGTCGCGCCACGGCATGTCCGGTCGTACCGTCAGCCGCAGGGGCACCACGTTGGACATCGTGCCCGGCACCGACATCAGGTCGCGGTCGGCGGACCGACGGGCCGTGACGGGTAGGGCGAGCACCACGTCCTGCGTTCCGGTCAGCCGATGTGCGTAGAGCGCCGCCGCCGCGACCACCAGGCGGGACCAGCGGACGCCGATCCTTCCCGCCGCCGCGCGCAGCGCGTCCGGGCGCCGCAGTTCCCGCTCCTCGGCCAACCGGAGCGCGCGGTCCGGGTCGGCCGGGGCCGTGCGGGTCAGCCGCGTCGGTCCCGGCCGGTCGGCGAAGCGTTCCGTCCAGTAGGAGCGGTCGGCGGTGAAGTCCGCCGACGCACGGTAGGCCTCGTCGCTGTCGACCAGGTCCCGTAGCGAGCCGAACGGCGATGGCGGCACGGCACCGTCCTCGGCGAGCGCCGAGTACACCTCGCCGACCCGCTGGCGGACCATGGAGCTGCTGATCGCGTCCAGCACCACGTGGTGGTAGTTCAGGTACCAGAGATACTCGGTCGGCGACAGCCGGACCAGAGCGTGCCCGAACAGCGGGTCGCGCGCGAGGTCCAGCGGGCGCAGCAGGTCCCGCTCCATCCACTCCATGGCCGCCTCACGGGGTACGGGCTCCCCGCTGAGATCCAGGTGTACCGGCGCCCAGTCCCAGGTCTCACGGAGGACCTGGCGCGGGCCCTCGCCCTCGTCGACGAAGGTCACGTGCAGGGCGTCGACCTCGTCGACCACCCGGCGAAGTGCGGTCTCGAACAGCTCCGGGTCGACCGGCCCGTGGATCTCCAGGCACTCACCGACGCGGTAGCCGGGAATCGGTGTCCGGGAGCGTTGCTCGGCGAGCCAGATCTCGCGCTGGGCCCCGGTCAGGGGAAGGGCGTCGCCGTCGCGACGGGACATGGGGGTACCTCCAGAAGTGTGGGCGGGCATGCGCGCGGGGCACGCCGGGCCACGCCGACCGCGGTGGCGTCACGCGGTCGGCGGGCAGGGCGGCCTGCTGCGGTCAGGCGGCGAGTTCGCCGGCCTGGAGCTGCCAGAGGGATGCGTAGAGTCCGTGCCGGGCGAGGAGTCCGTCGTGGGTGCCCTGTTCGGCCACCACGCCGCCCTTGTCCATGACGTAGATCCGGTCGGCGTGGCGGACGGTGGAGAGCCGGTGGGCGATGATGACCATCGTCCGGTCGGCCGCGAAGGCCCGGAGCGTGCGCTGGATGGCGGCCTCGGTCTCGTTGTCCACGGCGGAGGTGGCCTCGTCGAGGATGACGACCGGCGCGTCCTTGAGGATCGCCCGCGCCAGGGCGATCCGCTGCCGCTGGCCGCCCGAGAGGGCGGCGCCGCGTTCGCCGATCACCGTGTCGTAGCCGTCCGGCAGCGTCGCGATGAAGGTGTGCGCCTCGGCCATTGTGGCCGCCTCGACCACGGCCTCGTCCGGGGCACCGAAACTGCCGTAGCGGATGTTGTCGGCGATGGTTCCGTCGAAGAGGAACGGGTCCTGGGCGACGAACCCGATCGCGTGGCGCAGGTCGCGACGGCGCAGGTCGCGCACGTCCCGACCATCGAGCAGCACGCCGCCGGAGTCCGCGTCCTGGAAGCGCATCAGCAGCTTGGCGATGGTCGTCTTGCCGGAGCCGGTGGCGCCGACGAGGGCGGTGACCTGCCCGGCGGGGATGGTCAGCGACAGGTCCTCCAGGACCGGCGGCCGGCCGGGGTAGGCGAAGGTCACGTCGTCGAGGACGATCTCGCCCTTCACCGTCTCGACGTCGAGCGGACCCCCGGTGCCCTCGGTCTCGACGGGCAGGGCCCGCAGCCGCTGGACCCGGTCGTAGGCCGCGAGCGTGCGTTGGTACTGGTCGACGATGCCGCCGAGCCGGTTCATCCGCAGCATCACCATCTGGGGCAGCCCGATCAGCGGGCTGAACACCTCGAAGCGCAGCGTGCCGTTGAGCACGGAGCGGCCGCCGATCAGCAGGGTGCCGGCCATCGAACTCGTCGTGCAGACCCGGACGACCTCGGCGTGCCGGATCGTGCCCCGGTCGGTCTGCTGGTTGCTCTCCTGGGCTTCCTCGCTGAGCCGGTCGATGCGCTCGGCCTCGTAGTCCTCGGTGCAGAAGCTCTTGACGGTGGCGCCGGCTTCCAGGGTGTTCACCAGCTGGCTGTGCAGCCTGGCCCGGCGCTCGCCGGACAGGGCGTAGTCGGCCGCGGCCTTGTCCTGGTAGCGGAGCGACAGCCAGGCGATGACCGGGATCGGCAGGAACGCGATCCAGGCGATCTGCGGTGCCAGCAGCAGGAACGCCGGCACCAACAGGGCCAGGCTGGTGCCCAGTTGCAGCACGTCGTTCGCCGAGGAGGCGAAGAAGTTGCCCAGCTGCCGGACGTCGTCGGTGAGCACGCCGGCGATCCGGCTGGTCCGCTCGCCTTCCAGGTGTCCCAGTTCGAGGTGCTGCACGTGGGCGTAGGTGCGGCTCCGCCAGTCGTGCTCGATGTCCTGGCCGAGCCCGCGCCACTGGAGGTTCGAGGCGTACGAGAGACCTGCCACGGCAGCACAGGCGATGGTCACCAGCCCTGCCAAGCCCCAGAGTTGGGCGGTCGCGGTGGTCAGGCCGAAGCGGACCAGCGGCGCGGCCTCGCCCTTGATAAGAACCAGGGCGGTCCAGCCGAGGAAAGTGCCGAGCGCCATTTCCGAGACCTGGCAGGCGACCGAGAGTGCGGAGGCCCGGTAGAGGCGCCGACGGTGCGGCCCGACGATCTCCCGCAACGGGTGCAGACCCGTGCCGGCCCCGGACAGTTCCCTGGTCCGCTCGACCGCTCTGTGCCAAGCCCTTCGGACGACGGCGACCGTCGCGACCGTGACCCCGCCGAGCGCCACCAGCTGCCTGCTCAGCGCCGACCCGCGGATCAGCGCGATGCCGGCCGCTGCCCCAGCACCCACGGCGAGGACGGGTCGCAGCGCGGGACCGCGACCCGGAGACGAAGCCGGTTCGGCGGCGGGCCGGGTCGGCGCCGGACGTCCTGTCGCGACCGGCCGCGCCGCCACCTGGGCGACCGCCCGGCGCAGGATCCGGCCGACGTCCGTGGCACTCACCCGCGAATCGTGCCGGACGAGGACCCCACCGGTGACCGGGTTCGCCTGGGCCTCGGTGATCCCTGGGATGCGGCGCAGGGCCGCGGCGAGGACTTCGGCCGTCCGGGGCCGTCCGAGAACCAACCTGACGTCCCAGCGCTGGCGGCCCGGAATGACCGAGCGCGGGCTCGCGTCCAGATCCACGGAGCGGATTCCGGCTGCGGCACCCAGCAGAGATGGCATGTGTACGATCACCTGTTTGCGGAGGTCACGGGCGATCCGTCATCGGGCACGACGGAGCACTGCGACGGAGTGGGAATTATGAACGGGCGGCCGATGCGGCCGGAAGGCCCGCGGCCGACCACCGCGTGGACACAGCTCGCGAGCTCGGTCGCGGTGTGCGTCCAGGCGGCGGGTCAGGTCGTGCCGGTGCGTCAGTGCGCCTTTCCGGCACCGACGGTCGCACGGATCTTCGGGGTCCTCGCCTCGGCCTCGCCCGGGTCGATCACCTCGGTCTTCTCCTCGACCGGGGCCGCGTTCCCGGCGGCGCGATGGCCGTCACCGGAGGTGACCTGAGCCGCCACCATGTCGGCGGCCACCTCGGCCGCGAGGTCGTGGATGTTCTCGCCGGCCTCCTGAGCGGCCTTCTTCACCTCCATGACGAGGCCGACGGACGTCTTGACGACGCCGCGCACCAGTGGCTTGAGGAGGCGCTTGGCCAGCGGCGCGACGACAAGACCGATCAGGAACGGCGGAACTACGGGCGGCATGGTGTTCCAACCTCTCTACGCAGACAGATGACAGGGGGCCCGGGCGCTTGGGACTCCGGAGCGCGCACAGTAGGACGGACGGAAGTACCCCTCTCGCGGGGTGACCGGTTCCCGTCGCGGATTTCCCGCCGAACCGAAAGTCCTCGCCGCCGGGGCCCACCGCCCGATCCTCCGTCACCGTAGTCGAGCCAAGCTCACCAAAACCAAACATTCTCAACGGGATTCACTCGTGCGAGTGCAATCCGAACCACCAACCGCAACGAATCAAGGTATGTGTGCCAATCAACTTGGCAGATAATAGTATTTAGTGATCAATCGCGATCTCCGAGTTCCCGCGCGTCCGACGACTTGACCCCTGTCCGTCTCTTTCCCACCCGCTCGCACCCTCACCCGGAAGAACTCCCCCACAGCCCACCAGTCCGGGTGGCCGGACGCACCCGAGGTTGGGCCGGTCGGCTGACGACCCGGCACCGCCGGACCGACCGATCCGTCCGGCCCCCTGGTCCCGGCCCCGTGACCGGCCGAAGATGACGGCATGGGTATCGACGACTCGGGTGCCGGGCTGCTGGTGACGAACGTGCGTGTCTTCGACGGGATCGGAGCGGAGTCGGTGCCTGGGCACGTCCGGGTGGAACGGGACAGGATCGCGGAGGTGGTCCTCGGCACCCCGATCCCGCGCGGCATTCCCCAAGGCGCGACGGTGCTCGACGGCGGCGGCCGCACCCTCCTCCCCGGCCTCACCGACGCGCACGTCCACCTGTTCGCGATCGGCAGCACCATGACGGAGCTCCGGCTCACACCGACCGGCACCCTCCACTACCAGGCCCTGGCCGCGGCCCGCGACATGCTGATGCGCGGCTTCACCACCGTGCGGGACATGGCCGGAGACACCGAACCTCTCCGGCGCGTGCTGGACCGCGGGCTGTTCCCGGGCCCACGGATCTACCCGAGCCAGGCGGCCGTCTCCCAAACCGCCGGCCACGGCGACTTCGGGACGGTCCACGACGCCCCGACCGCCCTGGGCGGGCCACCGGCCCGGACCGAACAGATCGGGTTCACCCGGGTGGCCGACGGGCCGGAACGGGTGCTCGCCGCGGTGCGCGAGCAGCTGAAGAAGGGAGCCACCCAGATCAAGCTGATGGCCGGCGGCGGGGTCATCTCCGAGTTCGACCCGCTGGACGTCCTGCAGTTCACCACGGCCGAGTTGGAGGCCGCCGTCGCCGCGGCCTCCGACTGGGGCACCTACGTGACCGTGCACGTCTACACCTCCGAAGGTGTCCGCCGCGCGGTGCGAGCCGGAGTGCGCTGCATCGAGCACGGGCACCTCGTCGACGAGGACACCATCCGCTACCTCGCGGAGCAGAGCGTGTGGCTGAGCACCCAGCCGTTCGAGGTCGACGACCACCACTACGCCTCTCCGGACAGCGACCGCAAGAACCGCGAGGTCTGTGAAGGCGTCGCCCGCACCATCGCCTGGGCGGTGAAGCACGGCGTTCGGCTGGCCTTCGGCACCGACCTGGTGCTCGACCCCGGTAAGGCCCACCGGCAGAACGAGATGCTCGTCCGGCTCGGCAGCTACCTCAGCCCGGTCGAGGCCCTGCGGACGGCCACCTCCGGCAACGCCGAGCTGTTCCGCCTGTCCGGCCGCCGAGACCCCTATCGCGCCGCGCCACTCGGCGTCATCGCGCCGGGAGCATGGGCCGACCTCCTGGTCGTCGACGGCGACCCGACCACCGACCTGTCCGTCCTCGCCGACCCCGAACGCAACCTGCGACTGATCGTCAAGGACGGCGTCGTCCACAAGAACGAGCTCGGCTGACCCGAACACGAAGGGCCTGTTCCCGCGCAGATGCGCGGGAACAGGCCCTTCGTGGGTCACTCCGGTTGCCCCTGTCCGGCCCCCGGGGTGAGGGGAAGCCGAATGGTCGGCTTAGTACCAGTGGTTGGCCTGCCAGAAGTTCCAGGCGGCGTTCGGGCTGCCGTAGCGGGTGTTCATGTAGTCCAGCGACCACTTGATCTGGGTGGACGGGTTGGTCTTCCAGTCCGCGCCGGCCGAGGCCATCTTGGAGGCCGGCAGCGCCTGGCCCAGACCGTACGAGCCCGAGCTCGGGTTGGTCGCCGTGACGTTCCAGCCCGACTCGTGGGAGATGATCTGGCTGAACGAGGCCAGCTGGTCCGCCGGCACGATCTGCGCGGCGAGGGCCTGCGGGGAGGCGTCCGCGGCCGAGGCGACGGCGGGGACCACCGCGGCACCGAGGGCGGTCACACCGGCGGCACCGGCGAGAATCACGGCAGAGGTACGCATGCGGAGCTTGAAAGCGGGCATATAGACAAGACCTCAATCAGTTGGGCCGGTGTCACTCCCCGCCTCGACCGTGGCCGGACAGGGGCCGAACGGTCGCGGGATGTGACTCGGCGGTGAGCCGTTCACCGGCGGGACAGGAGCCGGTGTGGCTGGCGATGAATGCAAAGTTGCCAGACCGGATCGGCGCTCGCCAAGACCCCCTCGCTACGACCCGCCGTCGTAGCCAAGAGACCGGCACTGATTCGAGAGGCGGGCCGCCCGGAGCGCGCCGAACCCTCCCGGCCTGCGCAAACGCCCCCCAATAACATGCCAAATAGTTGCAAAATAGTGCAAAACGGACACCACTATCCGTCGTCGTACACCGCATTCGCATGTGAGCGCACTCACGGCCCCACCCCCGGAGCCGTCACCGACCGACCCACCGCCATCACCTTGAGTCAGTGCCAATCGGCTGCCATTGAGACCGCCACCACACCCGGCCGACGCGGGAACGGCACCACAGCGCGTCGCCGCGGCTGTCGGCCCCCTGGTCGGCACGGCGACAGGCGGGCAGGGCGCGAAGCCGTCACGGGACCCCGGCCGGCCACCGAGACGCCCGTCCCGCCGGCTTCCCCCGCTCCGAAGACGTCCCGGCGTCGTTCGTCACCGTGTACGAGTCACCGGGCATCTCGATGCGGCCCACGCGGCCCACGCGGCCGGCGAAGCCCCGAGGATTTCAGGCGTACAGCGCGATCCTGGGCTGGACCGTACCCGGGCCGGCGTTGACGACGGTGAGCCGGTACCGCTGGGTGAGGGTGTGATGGCTGTGGAGGACCAGCTTCGCCCGGGTGAGGTCGGTGTACAGCGTGCCGGTCTCGCTGGCCAGCCGCACGGTCTTCCAGTGGCCGCCGCTCAGGATCTCCAGCTTGATGTCCGTCGGCGCGAGGAAGGGCCCGTCGTCCGGTGACTCGACGAGGATCTGCGGGGCGACGGTCCGGTCCGCCGACGAGTCGTTGCGGTAGGTGACCGTGATCGGGTGCGCCGCGTGGTCGGACGGCAGCGGCCGGTCGGGCAGGCCGACGAACGAGACCGGTGCGACAGCGGTCACCACCTGCGGGGCGAAGGCCCCCGTGGCGAGCGCCGGCGACGGCAGCGTGAACGGCGCGGCCAACACGGCGGCGAGGGCGGTCGGGGCCAGAGCCCGGCGGAGGACCTTCCAGGTGGGCATGGTGTCTCCTTCGGTCGTCGACGGCGCTCCCGGGAAGTCCACCGGCGGCCGGGCGATCACCCACCCACCGAGCACATCCCCGGCTGGACGGACTGCCGCCGCCGGGCAGCCCGGACCGTACCCATCCACCCTGCACACCAATGGCCCAACGCGCATCCGCACCAAACCGGCGGCCCCGCCCAGGACCCTCCAGGAACGAGGCCCGGGAGACGAGGCTGCCGGCCCGGCAGAGATCGCGGGGGACCGATCCGCCGGCGGGGTGGCCTCGCGCGGAGCCGCGTCGCTGATCTTGTGACGTCTGCACGCTCCCCCGTCGGCGGGTCAGGGACTGTCCTGTCCGGTGATGCGCCGTGCGACCTCGATGTGGCTGAATCCGGGGATGGGCGACCCAACGGCCTTCTCGTAGCGAACAGCGTCAGCGATCCCGAGCTTCTCGCCAGTGGAGAGGGTTCTGTTCGCCGTCCACAGAAGCATCCGCAGGTTTTCGTTCTGGACGTCGAGGAGAGTGGCGGCAGGCTCCAGCGGCGCACCGATGCCAACCCGCCAGTCGGCTACCGCAGTCCAGAAGCCGGCCACGGTGTCCCAGCAGATCGCGCTTCGGGGTCCAAGCAGCAGGCGTATCTCGTCGGGAGACCGGAACGTGTCGAGTCCGTGGGAGACGAGGTTCTGGAGGTTCTCCAGGAGCGCGACAACGAACTCGTACTCGGCCTCGTCGTTCAGCAACTCCTCGACGACCAGCATCACCTCAGCGGTCGCGCCGCAGTCCCGCCGGGCTGCCCGAAATGCGACCTGCCGGCAGACGTCCAGGTCGTCGCTGTGATCTACCGATCCTGGCCTCACACCCGCCAGTTCGAGGAGCCGTCGTGATCGCCCGGCCTGCCGTCGGCGCCATGGGATTCGCATCGTGTCTCTTTCCGCTTGCGGCAATGGCGATCACGGTCACCCGTGGTCGGCCAGCATGGCACGGCGTTCCGGGAGGCCACTCAAGGGGGTCGATCGCCGTGGGAGCCGAGGACGACCCAGCATCACAAGATCTGCGACTGAGCAGGCGATGGCCACGCCCGGCCGGGCTCGGTGGCCGGGCTCAGGGTGTGGACGGCGCGGACCGGGATGGCGTCCCGAACGGATAGGGACGGGGACGCCGGGCAACTCTCCCAGCTGATGTGACCAGGCGGTGCGCGACGAAGCCGAAGCGTGGGACGTGAACGCCGCAGCGAGCACCTGGCCCTCGAGATCTGGCTCGCCGAGGACCGCCTCAACTGGCAACAAGAACTCCGCAGGACGGGCCCTCACCGGACAGCACGAAGCACCGGCCACCGTGCTGGCGGCCGGTGCTTCGTCCCGTCGGACCCCGGGCTGGTCTACCAGTGCTCGTGGTGGTCGCAGCGCATGTCGTACTCGTCGTGTTCGTCGTGCTTGTGGTGCTTGATCGTGGTGGGGTCGGTGGCGGTGTGGGTGATGGTGTCGCCGCCCCCGGTGACGGTCGCGGTGTTCGTGACCTCGTCGTCGGCCCGGCAGGAGACATCGACCTGCAGCGTGATGGGCGGGTAGCTGCTCCCGGCGGGAAGGGCGTCACTGCGGGTGCAGGTGAGCGTGCCCCGGTCACAGGTCCAGCCCGTGCCGCTGATGCTGTCGGCCTTGAGCCCCACGGGGAGGGTGTCGTGCACGGTGACCGTGGTGCCGTCGGTCGGGGCGGCCCCGGCGGCGTTGCCGACGGCGATGGTGTAGGTGCCGTCCCGCCCCTGGGTGAAGTGCCTGGCGTGGGTCTTGGTGATGGTCAGGGACGGGACCGTGTAGGAGATGATCACCTGGCCGCTGTGGTTCGCCGTCCCGATCGTCGAGAGCGCATAGCTCGTGCCGGTACCCGTGGGAGTGGCGAAGCTGCTGCCCCCACCACCCCCTCCCCCACCTGCTGCGGTGCCCCTGTTGTTGACAGCGCCGCTGCCGCCGCCCCCGCCGGCGAAGTACCCACCCCCACCGCCGCCACCACTAGCGATCTCAGAAGCGGCGCAGCCGCCGTCGAAGCTGCCCCCGGCGCCACCGGTACCGACCGTGGCACCCGAGAACCCGCTCCCCGGCCCACCGTTCATGACCGCACAGGACGGAACGGTGCCGGCGGCCCCGCCGGCACCCCCGGTGCTCGTGCTGGTGCTGCCACCGCCCCCGCCCTGCCCCGGCGAAGCCCCAGGGCCGGTGGCACTTCCCGAGGTGCCGCCGGTGGCGTCCGGCGTTGTCCCGCCGTTGCCCCCGTTCCCTCCCCCGGAGCCCGCTCCGGTGCCGCCGGCGGCACCGCCGCCCCCGGCGACCACCAGCAGGGAGCCGCCCGTGCTGACGCTGGAGGCCCCGCCTCCACCCGGGCCCTCGAAATGAAAACCGGTGAGCGGGAAACCCCCCCCTGGGGCGCCGCCGTTGAACCCGCCGGCACCCGGCGTCCCGGTGGCGTTGCAGCCTTTGCCACCGGTGCCGCCGACGTTGACGGTGAAGGTCGTCGATGTGGTGGTCTGCGGCAGGGTGGTCACCACCCGCGCCCCCGCCCCACCGGTCCCCGTGACGGAACAGGCGGTGCCGGTGTTGTCGGCGCCGCCGGCACCGTCCGCGGTGATCGTCACCACCGCCGCCGCCGGAACCGTCAAGGTCTGCGAAGCGCCGGTGAAGGTGAAGGTCTGCGACGGATCAGCCCGCTGCGTCCGCACCGGCACGGCCCCCACCGGCGCGGCGGTCGCCGGTGGAGCCGTGGCCGCCAGCAGTGCCATGCCGGACAGCAGCGCGCTCCCCACCGACACCACCCCCGCACCGCGCTCCCCACGCCGTCCGCCCGAGCCGACCGGATCGGATGCGACGACGGCACCGCCCGGGGTCGCCTCACCGGACAGGGCCCTGTTGAACACGGTCACGGGCCGCTGACGGCCGACCCGGTACCACGGCGGATCGCCCTGTCCACGAGTACGAGCGCTCATCCGCAGGTTCACCTCTCCTCACAACAAAGCGCCCCGCACCCCCGCGCGACAAGGCGCAAGCGACACAGGACACCTGATGAAAAATCATGACAAACCATAATTAGACGCCCATATCCAAGCACTTCGAGGTAGCGGGACAATGAGAAACGCCGTGTGTCGCAACGCCCGCGCGAGCCGGCGAGGGACCGGCATCCGAGCAGGTCACCGTCTGGTTCTGACGCACTCGGGATGATCCAGTCGGCCTCCGAAGCCCGCTTCGAGGCCGGCCTCGACTGGGCGCGGGCCTGGGCGAAGGGCCACGCGGGGCCAGCAGCGGCCACCGGGGCGGCGCATCCACCTACGGCCGCCGTACACCCAGCTGCAGCTGCTCCTCCAGCTCCCCCCGAACGCCCACCGGCGCCATGCGCAGGTGCTTCCTGCGCGGCATCCTGGGAGGGGTGGCACCGTCCGGCACCCCACCCCGCTACAACTCCGAGGGGGCCCGCAAGAACCAACAGGTCTTGCGTCAATTCCTGGAGGATCCCATGACCAATCTGGTCGACTGGCGCTACTGCTAAAAATGCCAGACCCTGTTCTTCGACATTCTTCCGGAGAAAGGCGCATGCCCTGCCGGCAACGGACACAAAGCCTTCGGCTTCGCATACAGCTTCCCATCCGACGCGACAGAAACCCCAACTCAGCAGACCAACTGGCGCCGGTGCGGCAATTGCTACGCCCTGTTCTTCGACGGTCTTCCGGAGAAAGGTCTATGCGCTGCGGGTGGCGGACACCAGGCGAGCGGCTTGGTGTTCGTCATCGATCATTGGCCAGATGAACCCCAGGTCTACATGGATTGGCAGGAGTTGGCAACCTTCGACCTCGTCAACAGCGCCCGTCAGCAGAACGGGTGCCCAGACGTATCGATAGACGCGGCGCTCGTCGGCGCGACACGCGCCCACAGCCAGGACCTCGCCGACCACCCCGGCCTGAAGGACCAGATATGGAACGGATGGCCCGGCCACATGGGATCGGACGGCAGTACACCACCAGACCGGATCATGAGAGCCGTCGGAATTTCCGGCAGCGAGAACGTCTACTTCGGATGGTCCTCAGGAAACGCTCCTCCGCCCACGCCCCAGGATGCGTTCAACTGGTGGATGAATGAACCAGCACACAGAGCCAACCTCCTCGACCGAAATCACACACGGGCCGGCCTGGGAACATCCTATGGGCCCGGCACATCTGCCGACGGGAGTCCGGCTACTTACTTCTATTTCACACAAGACTTCATCGGCTAAGGGCAGCGTCTTGGTGAATTGAGGCACAAGGCTCCGAGCAGCCCTCGGCCGTCAGACCAGTCGGCGGAGCACGTCGTAAGTGGTCGAGGACTGGAGGTCCGGGCGTGGGCAGTTGAGTGCTTGGCGGCCGACGAGGGCGGTATGGGTTCCGGCTCGCTGACCGGCGGCGACGTCGCTTGGTGAGTCTCCGACCATCCAGGATCGGGTGAGATCGAGTCCGAGGTCGTGGGCGGCTTGGTGGAGCATTCCCGGAGCCGGTTTCCGGCACTGACAGGCGCTTTGGTACGCGGGAAGGGTGCCTTCCGGGTGGTGAGGGCAGGCGTAGACGGCATCGAGATGAACGCCGTGGTGGGCGAGGAGCAGGGTCAACCGGTCGTGCATGGCGCTCATGGTCTCCGCAGTGAAGAACCCGCGGGCCACACCGCTCTGGTTGGTGACGACGACGAGGGCGTAGCCCGCTTGTTGAAGGGCCAGCAGTGGTGCCTCGATGCCTGGTTGGAGGACCAGCTCGGCGGGGTGGGAGGGGTAGTGGCGGGGTTCGGTCAGGGTGCCGTCGCGGTCGAGGAACACGGCCTTCCGGCGCCGTTCCGGATGCGGCCTGTGCCTCGGGTCATTCTGTCGCACGGCCGTCACTGTGTGCCGGCCGACGAATACGGCCGTGCCGGTGACCGGGATGCTGCCGCCGAGGATCATCTGACGCCCGCCCGCTGGGCGACGTGGTGAATCCGGCCGGTGGTGGAGTGGCCGTCGAGGAACGGCACGGTGACGACTTCTCCTCCCCAGCTTTCGACGAGGTCGGCTTCGGCGATCCGTTGGCCTGCGTAGTCGCCGCCTTTGACCCAGATGTCCGGGCGGAGCTCGGCCAGCACCCTTGCGGGGGTGTCCTCGTCGAAGACGATCACGCCGTCCACACAGTTCAGGGCTGTCAGCAGCATGGCGCGTTCGCGTTCGCCTACGACCGGCCGGCTCTCGCCTTTGAGGCGGCGAACGGAGGCGTCGCTGTTGATGCACACGACCAGAACGTCACCCAGGCGCCGGGCCTGGTCGAGCAGGGAGAGGTGGCCGGCGTGCAGCAGGTCGAAACAGCCGCCCGCCCCGACGACCTTGCCGCCCTGCGCGCGTACCCGGGCGGCGTGCTCCAGCGGGCCCGTGCACCAGGGGGCGGGCACGACGGCCAGGGAGGCGGGGCCGCCTGCTTCGATGTAGCTGGTGGCAGCTTCGACAGCTGCGGCCACGGCGTGGGAGGGCAGCCGTTCGGCGGCGAGCGTCATAGCTGCGGTGACCGCCAGTTGGTCGCCGGCTCCGCAGGTGTCGCCGGCTGCGTATCTGGCCGGGACTGCCAGGGGGTGGCCGTCGGGATTCGTGACCAGGACCGCGCCGTTGCGGCCGCGTGTGATCGCCAGCTGCTCCACGGGCCAGATGGCCAGCAGTCGGACGGCGCGGGCCGTGTCGCCCGCCAGGTCGCGAGGTCCGGTGTGTCCGCTGAAGGCGAATGCCTCCTCGGCGTTCGGGACGGCCAGGGCGGTGCCGGGAACCGGCGCTGTGCCTCTGGGGTGCGGGTCCCACACCAGTGAACGGCCGGCTGCGGCCGAGGTGAGGGCTTGGCGGAGTTCCGGGTGGGAGGTGATGCCGCGCCCGTAGTCGCACACCAGGACTGCCTCGGCGGTGTCCAGCCGGGCATGCGCCAGTTCTGGCAACGGTCCGAGTGGAAGTGGGCAGGTGTCCGTGTCGAGCCGGAGCACAGTGCGGTCGGCGGTGCGGATGCGGGTCTTGATCGGGGTGGTCCCGCCGGTTGCCAGATCAATGACCTCGATCCCGGCTTCGCCCAGCAGGGCGCGTACCTGCGCCCCGGATTCGTCGTGCCCGGTACCGCAGACGAGGGTGACGCGCCAGCCGGGGGTCCGGGCGGCGAGGACGGCTGCCAGCCCGGCGCCGCCCGGCCGGTTGACGGTCTGGGTGCCGGAGACGACGGGGACGGGGGCTTCCGGGGAGAGGCGGTCTGCGGTCCCGGTGATGTCGCGGTCCAGCAGGACGTCGCCGACCACCACCAGTCGACGCGGGCCGTCCGGTTGTGTGTCGGCGGAGGGAGCGGGTCCGGTGAGGTGGGTGTCGATGCCGGCGCACAGCAGGTGTACGGCGACCAGGTGGCATTCCTGGACGGTGGCGGCTTGGGCGGCGTCCACGGACACCGCCTCGTCGCTCACGTCGGAGAGGGGGTTCGGGCCGGGGCCGGTCAAGGCCCATACGGTGAGGCCTGCTTCCCGGCCGGCGCGGGCGGCGGCGAGCACGTTGGGACTGGTACCGGAGGTGGAGAGGAGGAGCAGGACGTCGCCAGGGCGCCCGTGTGCACGGACCTGCCGGGCGAAGACCTCCTCGGGCCCGTAGTCGTTGGCTATGGCGGTGACCGACGAGGAGTCGGCGTGCAGCGCGATCGCGGAGAGCGGGGCGCGCTCGGCGCGGAACCGGCCGACCAGTTCGGCCGTCAGGTGCTGGGCCTCGGCTGCTGACCCGCCGTTGCCCGCGACCAGCAGTCGCCTCCCGGCGGCCAGGGCAGGGGCGAGGATCCGACCCCAGCGGTCCAGGACATCGGTGTCGAGGTGGTGCAGCGCCTGGACGAGGGCGCGGATGTGTTCTTGGCCCGATGGAGCCATGAAGTGCCTCCGGAAGGGGAGTTGAGGGGGAGGACGCAGCCGGTGGGTGCGCGGTCACACCGACTCGGGTGCGGAGCCATGACGGACACGTCGGGCCTGATACCGGAGGAGGACGCCGGTCAGGAGAAGCCACGACGCTGCTACGGCCACCTCGTGTGCCACCGCCCCCCATACCTGACCCGTCGTACCGATCCGCACCGCGTTCAGGCCGGCGCCCAGGGGTAGCGCCTGGCCGATCAGGTGAAGGATTCCGTCCGGATCAACAGGAACGACCACGCCGCCGCAGAGCAGTATGAGGTAGCCGACGAAATTGACGGCCATTCCCTCGTCCAGGCCGAGGAGAACGAGCGCGCAGCAGAGCATTCCTGTGCAGAGACAGCCCATCGTGGTGAGGAGAACGAGGGGATACGCAGCCGCGACGTCGGCCGTCGCGCGCCAGCCGAGCATGGTGGGCCCAAGGACAACCAGGGCCACGAGTGACATGGCGAGCCCTTCGGCGACGTACACCCACGACCGCAGGAGCATGACGGCGAGCAGGGGGACGTTCCCGAGGCGCAGCCGGTACATGGTCCCTTGGGGGACTTCGGCGGTCACCACAGTGGACACGTGGCTGGTGACCGCTGCGACCGGAGCGAAGACGACGGCTCCGACGAACGCGTACGCACGTCCGGTGGCTCCCCCGGCGAGTTGCCCGAGGAGGGTGAAGAAGGCGACCTGGAAGACCGTCCGAATCGCCACGCTGGACGACGCCGCCAAGCCGGCTGAGGCGACCCGGTAGTCCTTCCCCGAGAGACGGCAGATCCGCAGGCCGACGGTGAGCGCACTTCGGACGGATTCAGGCAAGCTCAAGGGTCCCCTTGACTCGGCCGCGCCGCAGCACGGCATTGAACGCGTACACCCCACAGGCGAGGTAGAGCACGGTCAGGATCAGCACGCCCGCCAGGTGAACGGAGGCAGGCGCCCGGCCGTGGGCGGCATCGTGCACCAACGCGGCCAGATGGTGCAGGCTGACGGCCTGGGCCGGCCAGCGCAGCACCGGAGCGAGGAGATCCGGCGGGATGACGATGCCGCCGAGAACGAAGACCGGGTAGCCGAGGGCCTCGATGACGCGCAGCCCCGCTCGGGACAGAAGGACGACGCAGCTCAGGAGGAGCCCCATGGCTGCTGCGGAGGCGACGGCCGCGACAGTGACGAGTACGGCCGCCGACGGCCGGGGAAGCTGTGGGTGCAGCCCGAGGACGGGCACGGCGACAACCACCGCGGCCAGCGTGCGCACCAGTCCCGCCGCAGCAACCCCGAGCGTCTTGCCGAGAAGGACGGACAGCAGGGAAACAGGGCGAACCAGCAGTGCCGCGAGGGTTCCCTGGGCCGCCTCACGGCGCAGTAGCGTTCCCGCGCCCCACAGGGTGGACGACCACAGTCCGATCATCACGCAACCGAACACGACCTCGGTCGCCTGTCCGGGGTCGGTACTCGCGGTTCCCCGGGAGACTACGGCCAGGAGGACCACCGGCTGGATCACCGAGACGACCATCGCCGTTCTGACCCGGCCGGTCTCCCTGATCTGAAGGACGGCCGCGCGCCACACCGCCCACGCTTCCGTCCGCGCGGCACGCAGGGCGTCACCCACGATTCACGGCCAGTCGTCGTATCACGGCCTCGACACCGGGCGAGGCGACATCGATGTCCGTCACCGGATGCCGTCGTACGACCTCGGCCAGTCGGGCGAGCACGTCCGCGTCCCAGGCTCCGACCTGGAAGGCAAGTCTCCAGCCGTCCTCGTCCTGCTGGATCCGCACGGACGCGTTGGCCAGGAGTTCGGCAGCGTCACGCGGCGCGACGCCTGGGCCGGACAAGCTCACCTCCGCAGTGAAACCCGCCTGCCGCCGGAACTCGTTGACGGGCAGGTCGTGGGAGACCGAGCCGGATTCGAGCAGCACGACTCGGCCCGCCAGGCGGTCGATGTCGGTCGGGTAGTGGCTGGTGAGGAGCACCGCCGTGCCCGTGCCGGCGAGCCGCGCGACGGCCTCGCGGACCCGCTCCCCCTCCAGGAGGTCCAGGCCGATCGTCGGCTCGTCCAGCATGAGCAGGCACGGCTGGTTCAGCATTCCCACAGCCAGGTGGAGGCGCTGCCGCATGCCTTTGGAGAACGTCTCGACCCGGCTCTCGGCCCGTTCGGCGAGCCCGACCTCCTCCAGGGCCGCCAGCGAGCGGTCGCGCAGGTGCCGGTGCGGGCCGGACAGGCCGCCGAAGAACATGATGTTGTCCAGGGCCGAGAGCCGGGGGTACAGCCCCCGGTCTCCGCCGAAGACGACACCGATGTGACGGCGTGCCCGGCGTGCCTGCCCGGCCAGGTCGGCACCGCAGACCGCGGCCCCGCCCGCTGACGGGAGGAGCAGCGTCGAGAGGATCTTCAAGAGCGTGGTCTTGCCCGCACCGTTGTCTCCGAGCAGTCCGACGATCTCCCCGGCACGCACCGTGAAACTGACGCCACGCAGCGCCTCGACAGGCGGGGTTCCGGGAAATGCCCTGCGAAGGTTCTCCACTCGCAGGACTTCCCCGTCCGGCTGACACGGCCTCACGACAACCCCATTACACGTCACCTCGTGGTATCTCGGATTCATCACATGCGCCCGTCCACGATCCCCGGGCCGGCGTGGTACCGGCCCGGGGGTGGAATCCGGCTTCCCCGTGCGGGTCGCCGGGCGACCGGCTAGATCACGCCGTCGGCACGAAAGAACTGCTGGATCTGCGCGATGCGCTCCTCCTTGGTCATGTTGGTCACCTCCTCTCGGAATCGGACAACGGGCCTCCCCTGTCACTGCTGCCGCCTTCGTTGCCCAGGCTCAGAGCCTGCCCGGGCTGTCGGCGACGTCGGGGAGGAAGCTCACGAAGTCGACGTCCTTGCGCCGGCCGGCGCTGTGGAAGTCGCCGTCGTCGACTTCCCGCACCCGGCACCGGACGTCCGGGCCGAGGACGTCCGCGAGACTGCGGGTCAGCTCCGTCGCGTCCGCAGCGGTGAACGCAGGAGCGGGCGAGACCAGCACGGACACGGAGAAGTCGGCCTCCTGCACGACTTGGTAGCGGCGGACCGGGTGGCGGCGGACAGCCCGGACGGCCCAGAGCACGGGGACCGCCGTCCCGTCCGGCCGGCGAAGCTCCCCCGGGTTCCGCCCCTCCACCAAGTCCATCACCTTGTGCCGGAGGCCACACGCGCACGGCGCCCCTGCCAGCGAGCCGAAGTCCCCCGTCCGGTAGCGGATGAGGGGCATCGCCAGATTGGTCAGATCGGTGATCACGACCTCCCCGACGCTGCCCTCCGGCACCGGCACACCATCGTCGTCGACGACCTCCAACCACAGCCGCTCCGAATCGATGTGGTAGGAGCCCAGCGCACACTGCACCGCGATGGTGCCGACTTCCTTCATCGCGTACATGTCGGTCACCGTCAGCCCGAAGAAGTCCGCGAGTGCCTCCCGAACGGCGGGGACGAGAAGCTCCCCGCACGACACGACGGACCGCACCGACGGCAGGCGGCCGCCGTGCTGCCCCAACAGCCCCATGAAGTCCATGAGGTTACGCGGAGACCCCGTCAGCACGTCGGGGCGGAAGCCCCTCGCCCGGTCGGCGAACCCGGCACGGTCGGGTGCCGTGCGTCCGGCCGTGCCGAACTGCGCAACGCGCGCGAACCCCATCCCGGGAGAGGTGTACTCGAACCAGTGGTCGAGTCGCGCGAGACACGGCATCAGCACCTTTCGGTCGAACACCAACCCCGCTCGCTCGTTCCGGACGAGCGCGGTGGCCCACTCGTGGACGAACGCGTCGTCATGGCGGATCATCCGCAACGGCACACCACTGGTCCCCGACGTTTCCAGGACCCTGCACACCGCCGGGTCGATGTCGTCGTCGCAGTGGTCGATCATGCCCTCGGCAAGCTGACGCTTGCCCACCAACGGGAAGGCGGACAGTACCCGCCACGGATCCGCCCCGCCGTCGACCGTGATCCCGGTCCGCCGGTACGCCGGGACCGCATCGACGGCGTGCCGGAGCACCGCTGTCAGCCGCTCGCGCTGCATCTCCCTGATCCGTCCGGGCCGCTGCGCGAGTTCGGAGTACAGCGTGCGCTCCCCGTAGATCCGCGGAAAGAGCAGTCCCTCATGAACCATCTGCGAGTGCCAGTGCCGCTCGTTCCCTGTTCCCACCAACGGATCGAATTGCCGCCGCACAGTCCCACTCCACCATTTCATGTCCACCGGAAGAGTCCGAAGAGTCGTCTCCCGCTACTCCTCGGGGACATTCAGCGATCGCTGCCCGGGACCCCCTACGCCCAACCAGCGTGGCGTCACCCCATGCCCCGGCTGCCCCACCGGTCTCACCGCCTCCGGGCGCTTTCCGGCCGGGCGTCGCCAGAGGCTGGCGCGCAGCGTCATGTCGAGTCATCTCATTCGGGCTTCCAGGCTGATCGCACGAGGTTCTTCGAGCGGCTTGTGCCGCCACCCTGGACTACGGCCGAAGGGCCGGTTCCGGCTCACCTGAACCGCTCCTGGCGGGACGGAGCCGGTTCAACGGGTGGCACCAGCTACACAGAGCGGCCGGCTCCGCAGTGTGGCGGAGTGCGCCAGCACCAGCCGGATCGCGAACTACAGCCGTCGTGAGAACACGGGAACCCTGCTCAGCAGCCAGAAAGCGCTGCTCGTACCGAGGCCGTAGGCGAGGTGGGCGGTCAGATCATCACCCAGCGTCTTGGCGTCGTATCTCCAGATGGGTTTGTAGAGTCCCGCGATCGGAAGCACCACGTATCCGCTGAGCCACACGAGCGCACCGTACGGGAGCCCGTAGAGGACGCGGGGTTTGCGCAGCGAGGCGCTGGCGATGCCGTAGAAGGCCGCGTTGCCCACTCCGTAGGACCAGTGCATGAACGTGCTGACGGGGAACGCCGCGCTGTCCGGCAGCTCGCGCCGGGTGAAGGCCTCGACCAGGCGCTTCCCGACCTGCCCGGGGTCCGGCGCCTCCTGCCAGGTTCGGACCGGGGCGAACTCCCAGTGCAGGGCGTCGCGTTCGCCGCCTGCCCGGCGCTGGCGCAGGAACCGCGCGGCGTCCATGCAGACGGTGCCGACCACTCCCGCCGCCAGGCCCGCACCGACAGCGCCGAGCGGGGTCAGCTGCTTGCGAGTGCGCATAGGTCGATCGCTCCCGATCCCAGTTCTTTCAGAAGCCGGCGCTCTGGCCGCCGTCGACGTGCAGGATCTCGCCGGTGACGAACGAGGCCTGTTCGAGATGCATGATCGTCGAGATTCATGATCGCCTCGACGACGGCGGCGTACCCGCGTCTGCGGTGCTCGTCCGGTGACGGCGCCCACCGGTTTTCACTTTACTCGTCGCCGCGCCCCGGCGCCGCGTAGAGCTCTTCGGGTGCGGTCGGCGGCCGACCGTACGACGCTGGAGGCAGGCACCGGCCTGTCGAGCGCGGGAGGAGCACAGGTCATGGCCGTTCTGATCGCCGTGAACGTCGGCATGCCCAAGGACGTCCCCTGGCAGGGCAGGACCACCCGCACCGGCATCTGGAAGTACCCCGTCGCCGGTCCCGTGATGGCGCGCCGGCTCAACCTGGACGGCGACGGGCAGGGTGACCTCGCCGGGCACGGCGGCGAGCAACGAGCAGTTCTGGTCTACCAGTTGAGCTCCTACTGCCACTGGCAGGAGCACCTGGAGCGGGACGACTTCACGTACGGCCAGTTCGGCGAGAACCTCACCGTGGACGGACTCGCCGACGACGAGGTGTGCATCGGTGACCGCTACGGGATCGGCGGTGCGGTCTTCGAGGTCACCCAACCCCGCGTGACGTGCTACCGCGTGGGGCTGCGGCTCGGCGAGCCGCAGATGGCCGCCCTGCTGGTGTCCCATCGCCGCCCGGGCTTCTACATGCGGGTGCTGACCGAAGGGCCGGTGCGGGCCGGCGACGAGATCGTGAAGATCGCCTCGGGCCCCGAGGAGATGACCGTCGCGGAGATCGACGCGCTGCTCTACCTGCCCGGCCACGCCCGGCCGCAGCTCGAACGGGCCCTGCGCATCACCGCGTTGAGCCCCGGCTGGAAGACGTCGCTGCGAGCCCTGCTCGACGACGCGGACCGCGGCCCCGGCGCCGCGGGTGGAAACCGCGGGCTGACCACCAGCAGCCCGCCGCCGGCCTGGCCCGGGTTCCGTCGGCTCGAAGCCGCCCGCATCGAACCGGAGAGCGCGGACATCTTCTCGCTCACTCTGGCGGCGGTCGACGGTGAGCCGCTCCCCGCCGCCCTGCCGGGGCAGTTCCTCACGGTCCGCCTGCGGCCGGACCCACAGGCCTCCCCGGTCATCCGCAACTACTCGCTCTCCGGCCGACCGGGCGCCGAGACGTACCGCATCAGTGTCAAGCAGGAGCCGAACGGCGTCGCCAGCACCTACCTGCGCCAGCACGTGAAGGTGGGTGACGTCCTCGATGTCGCCGCTCCGCGCGGCACGTTCCTGCTCGCGGACGCGGACACTCCGGTCCTGCTGCTGTCCGCCGGTGTCGGCGCCACCCCGGTCCTGGCCATGCTGCACGCCCTCGCCGCGGAGCGCTCGCAGCGCGCGGTGTGGTGGCTGCACGCGGCCCGGGACGGCGAGAACCACCCGTTCGCCGGCGAAGTACGTGCACTGCTCTCCCAGCTGCCCGCAGGCCGGTCGTTCATCTCCTACAGCCGCCCGTCCGGCGTCGACCGCCCGGGTGTCGACTACACCGTCAGCGGGCGGTTCAGTCCCGAACGGATCCGCGGCCTGGAGCCGCCTCCGGACGCCGACGCCTACATCTGCGGGCCGAACGCGTTCATGCGGGACATGACCGGAGCCCTCCAGGCCTGCGGCCTGCCGCCCTCCCGGATCCACACCGAGGTCTTCGGGGCCACGTCCGCCGTCACCCCCGGCGTGGTGACCGGACCCGCCCGGACACCGCACCAGCAGGCCGCGCCTCCCGGCGGCCGCCCGGGGCCGTCCGTAGCCTTCGCGCGCAGCGGGCTGGTCGTCCCCTGGCACCCTGACTACGGGACGCTGCTCGAACTCGCCGAGGCGTGCGACGTGCCCGTCCGCTGGTCCTGCCGCACCGGAATCTGCCACACCTGCGAGACCGCGCTCCTCTCCGGCCACGTCGACTACGCCCCGCAGCCCCTGGAGCCCCCCGCCGCGGGAAGCGCGCTCATCTGCTGCTCGACACCCCCGGCCGACGTGGTCCTCGACATGTGACCGGATGCGTCCGTGGCCGGGGGCGCCACCGTCGGCGGCGCGATACGTGTGCCAGAGCGCCGACGGAGCACCGGGTTGCGCGCGGTCGGCGCAGCTGCCTAGCGTGGTTGCGTGGGGCATCCCGCCGAACCCACTCCTGGCATGTGTCCGAGAGGGGATCTCTGCCATGGCAAAGGTGCTTTTCATCGTCAGCGGAGCCACCTACTGGGTGTTGAAGGACGGCACGCGGCACGCGACCGGCTACTGGGCCGAAGAGTTCGCGAACCCGTACAAGATCCTCACGGACGCCGGTC
Organism: Kitasatospora sp. NPDC058492; assembly: GCF_042720685.1. Taxonomy (NCBI): domain Bacteria; kingdom Bacillati; phylum Actinomycetota; class Actinomycetes; order Kitasatosporales; family Streptomycetaceae; genus Kitasatospora; species Kitasatospora sp. NPDC058492. The sequence goes on along the minus strand of NZ_JBHXMU010000042.1, from coordinate 3,456 downwards.
ACGAAGTCGTCGTCGCGACGCCCAACGGTGTGACGCCGACCGTCGACATGATGAGCCTGCGCCCCGAGATGGTCGGCGGAAACGACAACGCCCTGGAACTGGAGGCCATCATCCGTTCCGCGGAGGTGCTGCGTCGACCGCTGCAGCTGTCGGACGTGCGCCTGGAGGACTACGACGCGGTCTACCTGCCGGGCGGTCACGGCCCGATGGCGGACCTGGCGTGGGACGCCGACGTGGGGCGGCTGCTGACCCGGCAACTGGCCTCGGGCAAGCCGCTGTTCATCGTCTGCCACGGCCCCGCCGCGATGCTGGCCACCAGGATCCACGGCGAGTCGCCGTTCAAGGGCTACCACATCACCTGCTTCACCGACGAGGAGGAGGACGGCGTCGGACTCGCCTCCAGGGCGCCGTGGCTGCTGGAGACCGACGTGAAGGCGAAGGTCGGGGTCGACTTCAGCCGCGGTCCGGTCTGGGAGCCCTACATGGTCGAGGACCGCAACCTGGTGACCGGACAGAACCCGGCCTCGGCCGCGGTCCTCGGGAACCGGATGCTGGAGATCCTCAAGTGACCAGCCCGGGAGCGATCCCGCCCAGACACGCGCCCGCGTCACAGGACGTCGGGCACGTGGTGTTCCGAGCGAAAGGGCCATAACGGTGGAAGCGACGGTTGCCCGGGCCCTGCTGGACCGGCACTGGGCCGCATCGAACAGCGGCGACGCGGACGCGGAACACGACATCTACGCCGACGACGTCATCGTCGAGTACCCGCAGTCCGGCGAGGTCATCCGCGGCAGGAGCAACATCCAGGCACTGCGCACCCGACATCCCGCGGTCCGGACCTTCACCGTGCGCAGGATCCTCGGAACCGGCGACCTCTGGGTCACCGAATTCGTGCTCACCTATGACGGCAAACCCACGCAGACGGTGAGCATCATGGAGTTCTCGGCAGGGCGGGTGGTGCGGGAGACGCAGTACTTCGCCGACCCGTTCGACCCGCCGGCCTGGCGGTCGCAGTGGGTCGAACCCGGGGAGTGATCCGCCACTGGTCTGCGGCCGCGACCTCGAACACACCCGAACTCGCCGAGCGCGCCGGAGGCAGTAGCGGGCGACGTGGGCAGACCCCCTCGGCGACGACCACAGTCAGCGCCTCGTTGGGGCAGACGGTGGCCAGTTGCTCCGTTGCCTCCCGCTCCGCGATGTCCTCGTCCGCCTCGGTAAACACCGTGCGAGTCACAGCGGCTGCCGCCAGTTGCGGTAGGCGTGCGGGGGCTCGGCGAAGCCTCTGTCGCTGAACGGGTTCGGCAGCGTGCCGCCGAGGATGCCGAGAAGGAAGTCGCCGAAGCCCGCCTCGAATCGGACCCAGCGTTCCTCCCCGTAGAGGGGCTGGCGCTTGAAGACGGCGACGTCCCAGCTGTCCGGGTCCTGGCTGCCGCAGAGCCAGGAGACCACGTCACCATTGGCGCTCCTCGCGAAGGGGAGAAGCCTCCCCTCCTCCAGGTTCTCCGGGGCGGTGCCGGTAGGGGCCGCCGGCTCCTCCGCCGGGTCGAAGTCCAGTCCGTCGACGAGGTCGCCGTACGGGGAGCGGGCCACCGGCGGCGTGCTGACGCCGAGGTACTCGTCCAGCTCGCCGCCGCCGTAGAGCATGACGAAGTCACGGTAGTCGGCGGGAAGGCGAAGGCCCGCGGTCCGTGCCAGCTCGTCCCAGTCGATGGTGTCGCCCGGGGTACTCGGCTGCCCAAGCAGGGCCGAGAGACGGGTGATGGCCGGGTGGACCATGGCGGTGTCTCCTCCGTGGGGTGGGGTTCGATCAGTCACCGTACTGCCCGGCGTCCTGACCGGTGCCGCTGTGGATCGACCTGCCGAGATTCTTCCAGCCGCTCCCTGCTGTGTAGACCCGCAGCCACAACCGGTGAACACCCGGCATCGGCTGCCCCCCAGGATCGGTGGGAACCCGGTCCCGGCGGCGACCGCCCGAACAAAGTCCGGCGAGGATGCGGAGCACCTTCGGGCTTCGCTCGGAGCCGGTGGCGTTCGGGTGCTGCCCATGTACAGCACGGCGTACCGGGGTGCGACCGGGTGTCAGGGTCTGACGGCGCGGCCGGTGTGGAAAACCTGTGGCCGGGCGCGGGCACGGGCGGTTGACTGGCACCGGACACGACACTGACCGACCAAGGGGGGTTCGTGGAGGATCCGCAGTTCACGATCGTGGTGAGCGGTGGCTCGCCTGGCGGGGCGACGGCCCTGAAGGCGGTACGCGCGGTCACCGGCCTGAGTCTGTGGCACAGCAAGCGGCTCCTGGACAGCGCACCTGCCACCGTACGGGAAGACGTTCCGTTCGAGATCGCCGCCCCCGCAGCCCGCCAGCTGCGCCGGGCCGGCGTGCCCGCCTCCGTCCGGTGCGACTGGTGCCGGCGCACCCTGCCCGACGACGGCACCCCCGTCGACCCCGGGCCCTGCACCTCCTGGGCCTGGCCCACCGCCCACTGCCAGGCCAACTCCCTCACCACCTGCGGCTGCGGCTACTGCACTGCCTACGGCCCCCTGCCCGGACACACCGCCCACCACGGCACCTGAGCCCCCTGTCACCTGTACACGGGGCGGCGGTGGCCTGCGGTCCTCGCGGCGCAGCGGGGCAAGACGAGGTGGGGCGGGAGCCAGGCCGGATTGCGAGGCCGCCGGGCTATCTGGCGGCCGCCGCGCGGGCAGAGGACGGGTCCAGCGGCGCCGCCGAGGTCAGGTGGAGTGACTCCGTGACCTGAGTCAACTTCCTTGCCAGTTGGTATTGATGATGTATGGTCAGGTCAGTTTTGCAGGTCACGGCGGTGACGCTGCCGGTGGTGCCGGTCCCGGTGTATCACCCCGGGAAGGACTCCGGGATCGACCGCCGCCTGACCGGTCCGTCGTCGACGGTGTGACACCGGTGATCGGCATTGGGAGGGGCATCATGAACGGCAGGATCGTGACTCTGCTCGGCGTACCCGTACTGCTCGCGGGGGCGGTGCTCGCAGCGGCCCCGGCGCACGCCGGCACCGGGGTGCGGATCGACGGCGCGACCGTTTCCGGTGGCGCCTCGGCGACGGTGAACGTCACCATCGCGTACTCCTGCGACGCCGGCGGCTTCGTCGCGTCCGCGACCGTGACCACCGAGGACCGTACGTCCGGCGCCCTTGGCTACGCCCGTTTCACCCCGAACTGCACGGGCGCGAACGTCGAAGTGACCGTCCCGGTCACGACTTTGAACCAGAGCCGCTACGTCGCGGGTGACACGGCCGCCGTCCGGGCCTCATTGCTCGACGCGACCGACACCGAGGTGGTCGGGACCATCACCCGGCTCACCGTCGGTACCGCGTAGCCGGGCCGGCTGCGGGCGGGGGGGGGCGCGGCCGGGGGGGGGCGCGGGGGGGCCCCCCCCCCCGGGGGGGGGGGGGGCGGAGGGGGGGGGGGGGGGGGGGTGGC
>NZ_JBHXMU010000041.1:0-87112 GCF_042720685.1 Kitasatospora sp. NPDC058492 | reverse complement strand
CCGGTGAACCCGAACGCCGCGGCGTTCTCCGGGGTATCCGGCACGTCCAGTGTCGTGCCGTCCCAGGCGACCAACCGCAGCCCGAAGGCGAACGCGCCGGGCGTCGCGGATATGGCCAGGGCGCCGCGGCGGCGCTCGAACAGCGCCCGTAGCGGCTTCTCACCCAGCCGCTTGCGGGCCTTCGTCAACGCCGAACTCGTGGGCAGCCGCTGGACGCACGCGCCCGGCAGATACCGAAGCTTCTCGGTCAGCGTGCGTAACACCGACCGGTACCCCGGCGGACCCACGCTGTCCGAACCGCTGAACAGACACAGCGCCAGGACGAAGTACACCACCGCCCGAGCCGGCAGAAGCCTGCGGCGGCGCTCGACGCGTCCGGTCAACTCCAGTACCTCGTCGACCACTTCGGGTGTGATCTCCTCGGTCAGCACGCCGAGCCGGATCCTGTCCCCGAATCGCGCTCCCACCGGACTGCGAGGGCCTCGCGCGGAAGCTGTACCCGCCGCTGTCGTCGTGGATGCGGTTCGGAGGATGGCACACTGAGCACCCAACGGAGCTCCCTTGCGGACAGTCGGATCTTGGTCGATCTTCTGTCTTACCGGGGGCTCCGTTGCCGTGTCCCGAGATCATCTGCGGACCATCAGATCGTGGTGAAATTCCCCATGCCGACAGCGGGCTATCCGCCCAAATCGGCCACCGCCATGCGCTCTACCTGCGGAAACGCCCTAACTCACCGGCATTGCTCTGAACTGGGACGATGAGGCTTGTCCAAGCTCCGCCGCAGGTCCAGAGGCAGCCCAAGCCGATCCGTCTCACCGATGTGGGCCGGCCGTGATCCGGCGCGCCGGCGCGGCCACCGGGACCGCGGCCCGATCGCTCACCCGGTTCTGGCTGGCCCTCGGCCGCCTTGATCCGATGTCGCCTACCACTGCCCGATGTCGGCCGTCCCGGGTATGGCGGTTTTGATCTTCACTCCGAGTCGGGAGTGTGATCATGCCCGTACGGGCGGGCGTCGCTCGTATCGACTGCCGGCATCGGGCCGTGGGGCTCCGGAATGACGTCGACCACGCGTAGCCCCTTTGCCGTCGAGAAGGAGTAGAGAGATGGCCATGACCAACGAGGAACAGTCCACGGGCGGCACCGCCCGCCTGGAGTGCGTGGCGCACATCCTGAAGGTCGCCGGACGCCCTGACGTCCGCCGGCCCACGGACACCCCCGAGGCGCTCAAGGCCCTGAACGACCCGTTCAAGATCATGGAGGGCCAGGAGTACCAGTGGGCGGTGGAGTTCCGGGTCCGCGACGCGGCGGCCGTCTCGGTCCGCTACATCCACGTGGTCAGGAGGGCCGGCGCGAAGGTCGACAAGATCGAACAGATGTACGGCAACTTCCCGCCCGGTGACACGGTGCACACGCTGCTCACCGGACTGGAGGAGAGTCCGACAGGGGTCGTGACCCGCGCGGGGCTCTTCAACTACAGCGTGGCGTTGTCCGCCGAGAACGCCGAGGCTGTCAGGTACGACTTCACCGTCAAGTTCACGAAGACGTGGGAGTGACCACGCCTGCACCGACCACCGTGTGGAGGCCCGTGCGAGAGCTGACCGCGTTCGTCCAGCGCACGAGGTGCGGCCGGCGGGATGTCGCGTAAGCAACAGTCCGTGAGTTCCGGAGCTTGCCGTTTGGCAAAGGTAAGGCCAGCGATGGCGCGGACCGGCCGTGTCGCGACCGGTCCCACGGCGATCAAGGGCTTCTGCACCGCGTCGCTCGACTCTGACCGAGAGCAGCTCGGCTCCCCGGCCGCTGAGCCGTCCCCCTTGGAAAGCGTCTTCAAGGACGACGCCGAGGAGGACGGCGAGGAGTGATCTGACGGTCACCCAGGTAGGGGGTGCCCGGCTGGCTCCACCGGCGGGCACCCGGTGTTCCGGCCTCCTGGGTGTCCGGTCAGTTCGCTTAGTTGTAGTCAGGAGCCGGGATGTCGCGCCTGCCGATCGTCGGCACGACTGGTGAGGGCTGCCCTGTGGGTGAGGCCACGAGAGCGAAGGCGCGGGCCAGGGCTTCCAGGGCTGTGGCCGCCTCGCCGGCGTGCTTGTCGGCGACCTGCTGGGCCTCCCGCACGATGGTCTCCAGCAGCCGGTCACGGGCGCTGACGGGGCCTGCCATCGGCGTCGCCTGGATCGAGTTCGGGATCTGCCAGGCCTCCCCATCAGGTGCTTCTACGGTGAATACTGCTTCGTTGCTCGTCACGAGCACCCCTCAAGATCGGCAGTACGTATCCCGTCAGGCTAGGCCCGGGGAGGATGCCGTGCGGCCTGAACCGACCGACTCATGCGGGCCGCTGACCGGGCCGGGTCCGCCACGGCGTCGAGAGCAGGAGTTCAGGGGTGGGCCAGCTCGATGGCGATCAGGTTGCGCAGGCTGCCGTCGCCGGCCTCCGTCTGGGAGGGGTAGAGCATCTGCACGTTCACGGTCAGGGATTGGCCGGGGTCGATGGTGTGGGAGCCGTCGGGGGACATGATGACGGTCTGCCCGTCGAGGCCGTCCTTGAGCACCTGGTACCAGGAGGTCTGGGTGGGGTTGACACGGGTGTTCGCGGGGACGGAGAAGGAGATCTCCCAGGCGGCTACCCGCTGTTCGTTGGCGGCCAGCGTGAGGTCGTAACTGACGACCCATCCGTTCGCGCCCTCGGGAGAGGACTGGGGCCACTGTCCGGTGATCTGCGAGGCGACGGCGACGCGCGGCAGTTCGACGTCGGTATCGACCGATCCGGCCTGGCGCGCGGCCGTGTTGGTGCGGGTCCGCGACTGGACCTGGCCGGTCACGGCCATACGCCCCTCGGCATGCCGGCCGATGGTGCCGCTCAGGGTGATCACGGCCTTGCCGCCCCGGGGCAGGCTCACCAACTGGTGCAAGCCCCCGACGACCGAGCCGTAGCCGCACTCGGCGCCGTTCTCCCCCCGGCAGCTGAGCTGCGCCGTTGCTTGCAGAGGGCCCGGGATCAGGCCCTCCACCCTGGCGTCGGGAGCGTCGTTGGGGCCCAGGTTCTGCACCTCGAAGGTATAGGCGACACGCTCTCCCGCCTTGGCGCTCTGCGGGCCGCTCATCACCAGCGGCATGTCGGCCGGCAGTTCCACCGAGAGGTTGCGGATCTGGAACGCCGACTGGCCGAGGGAGGAAGCGCCGAATCCCAGCTTGAACGTCGCGGGCATCGCGGCCTGACCGGCCTGACCCGCGAGGTCGAAATCGTCGATCAGCAGTGAGCCCTGCGGGTTGGACTTGCTGGAGCGCCGTACCGTCAGGCGGCCGGCGATGACAGACACCTGGAGGTGCGCACCCTCTTCCCAGGTGGCGCGGAACCCTCCGGGAACCTCGACGCCGGTGCGCCAGTCGAATCCCGACATGGCGCTGCCGGAGCCGCGAACCGTCAGCGTGTCCGGTCGACTGTCCGCCCCGCCCGGTCCGGCGGCCACGTGGGCGAAGTACCCGCCGTTGTCGAAGCCGATGCCGACCCACCCCGCCGTGACCCCCGCTCGCTCGTCGCCGCCAGACGGATGATGGTGGGAGGAGTAGCCGAGGCTGCCGGCGGGGCCGCCGAGCTCGGTCGTCTGCGCCCCGTCGATCAGGTAGACGCTGAGTCCGTCGAGGGCAGTGTCCGGGCCGGTGTTGGCGTAGTCGAAGTCGATCGTCACCCCCAGTGCGGAGGAGAACGGCTGGTCGAGGAAGGCCGTGGCGGCGGTGCCCGGCTGCGGGGCGAGTTCCAGGCCCCCGTTCAACTGCACTGGGCCGAGCAACTTCCAGTGCGGGTTGTCCGGCGCGGACCGGGTGAACGTCTCGGTGAGCGGGAACTGCACCGGCTGTGCGGCAGCAGGCGTCTGATCGGTCATGAAGGCTCCCTCGACTGGGCCTGGCAGCGGACGCTCCGGTCCGCCGGGCGCCCGAAACGCAGAGACCATGGAGGCCCCCGGGGCTGACTCTCCCCCCACGGGACATGCCCCACGCCTCGAAGGTTGTGGAAAGTGCAACCTGTCTCACGTGGCGTCACCCTCCCGCGGGTGGGTCGCTCTCCACCTGCTCCCACGGACGGCCAACGGAGGAACGGGACAGGGGTTCCCCTGCCGTCCAGGGGGCTGCTGCCGCACGGCCGATGTGGTGCCGCCGCCTGGACTTCACTTTTCGCCATCCACGGCCACCGATGTTCTGACATGATCAAAACATGACTGATGCGTCATCAGCGGACACGGTCCCCGCGTCCGATCCGGTGCTGCGTTGGGCGCGGGAGGTTGGCCTCGTGGCGGATGCCGGCGGGGAGCGACGCCTTGCCGCGATGCGGCTGAACGTACTCGCCGAGGGCGCCCTGCCGGGCGGTGGCGCGGGGGACGTGGCGTTGACGGCGCAGTGGGCGGCGTTCATCTGCTGGGTGGACGACCGGATCGACCGGCGCGGCCTGGGGTCAACCCCAGGCGAGCTGGAGCGGTTCACCGTGCCCCTGCGCCGGGTGATCACTTCCGGCCGTGCGGCGTCCACGTCGACGGCCCCACACGCGGCGGTGCTGGCGGGACTTTGGGAGCGCACGGCCGCAGGCATGCCCGCGCGGTGGCAGCTGCGATTCACCGCCGACTACGTCGACTTCCTGGACGCCTGCGAGCAGGAGGTCGCCCTGCGCCGGACCGGAGTGCGACTGGCGCTGCCCGAGTACCTGCGATTGCGGCGGCGCACGATCACCCTGCTGCCCATGCTGGACGTGCTGGAACGCACCGGCCACGCCCACCTGGTGGAGGACCCTCGGGTGGATGCCCAACTGGTCGACCTGCGCGAGGCGGTGGCCGATGCCGCAGGCTGGGCGAACGATCTGGCCTCGCAAGCCGGTGACGAGGCCGCCGGCCAGGACAACCTGGTGGCGCTGCTCGCCCGCCGTGACTTCAGCTCCATGGCCGCGGCGCGCACCCGGGTGGCCGCCATGATCGAGCACCGCCGGGCCGGCTTCCAGACCACCGCAACCGCCCTGCGCACAGCCTGCGGCCTGCCGAAGGACCGGCGGCAGGAGCTGCACCGCTATGTCGACCTGGTGGAGACGTTCATGGCTGCCACCCTGCACTGGCTGGCCGTCACCGGACGCTTCACCCCCGAACCCTTGCCGAGCGCACCGCGCCACCAGCCGCCGCCGCAGCCCTGAGCCGTTCTGCCGGACACCCGGTGACAGCCGCAGACGACGACCAGGACGGACCTCGATGAGAGTCACCCCGATACCTCCGGGCCAGGCCCGCTGGCCCCGCGCCGTGTTCCCTGCCGGCCTGGCACCCGCCACCACGCGGCTGCGCACCCGCCTCCAGGACCAGGTCGGCCCGGACGGGGCCCTGCGCGACCCGTGCCACAGCCGCGTCCTGGAATCCGCCCTGATGCTGGCCCTGCTGGACCGCACCCGCCAGGAGCCCGCCGCCCGCGCCGCCCTGACCGCCTACCTCGCCACGCACCGCGACTCCCCGCAGCCGCTGGAGCGACTGCTGGCCCGCGCCGCCCTCCACACCCACTCCGACGCGGCCGACCTCCTGGACGTGGACCGCTTCCTCGCCCAGGCACCGGACTTCACCGGCCTCCGCAAACGCGCCCTCCTGCACGCGGTCCTCCTCCTGCTCGGAGCCACCCCCACCACCAAGCCCCCCGCCGCCGAGGCGTTCTCCCTGCATGGCCTGCACACCTGGGCCCAGGTCCAGGTCACCGCCGTCAAGGCGATCCTCGCCCGCGCCCACGGGCAACCCCACCTCGTCGACACGCACGACCTGGACCTGCTGCGAGCCACCCAGCAGCCCGGAGCGGTGTGGGAAGGAAACCTCCTCATCCACCTCTCCGTCCTGCACGCCCTGGTGCCCCTGCCCGGCCACGAGGCCCTGATCGCCGACGGGATCCGCACCGCACTGACGCACCAGCGCGCCGACGGCGGAATCCCGTTCATCTGCGACGAGGACACCTGGCTCACCGCCACCGCCGGCATCGCCCTGCACGCCGCCGACGCCCCGCGGTCCGTCCTGGACGTCGTTGCCCGACGCCTGCTGCACCTGCAGCACCCCGCAGGCGGCTGGTCCTACACCCAGAGGGCCCAACTCGCCGACACCGACTGCACCTCCGCCGCCATCGAGGTCCTCCACCTCACCGACCCCCACGCCAACCGGCAGCCGATCCACACCGCCGTCGACGCCCTGAACGCCCTGCGCGGGCCCGACGGCGGCTTCCCCACCTACCTGGCCGGCGCACCCTCGGAAGCCTGCATGGCCGCCGCCGCCGCCAACGCCCTCAGCACCCAGGGCCACCACCAGCACACCGCCCTGGAGTCCGCGCTCGGCTTCCTCGCCGACCAGCAGCACCCGGACGGATCCTTCCCGCCCGACTGGAGCAGCAGCCGCCACCACACCGTCTTCCGCGCGATCCTCGCCGCCGCCCGCCACCGCGACAACGGCACACCCGGCCACTTCGCCTGGCACATCACCCGCAAGGCCATCCGCCTGGTGACCGACTCCCAGAACAGCGACGGAGGTTGGGGCCGGCAGGACGGCGACGTCAGCGACGCCCTGAGCACCGCGTACGCCCTCATCACCCTCAGCACGGCTGGCCCGGCACCCGGCCCCGCCGCCCGCGGCGCGGCCTACCTGCTCACCCAGCAACGCACCGACGGGTCCATCGCCAGCACCCCGGACTCGATCGGGCCACGCCCCTTCGGCTTCACCGTCCCCGCCCTCGCCGACATCTTCACCCTCCTCGCGCTCGGGCACCTCACCCGCCGCCTGGCCCCCTTGCCGCTGCCCCCGCCGCCGGGGCCGCGTCCAGTGGTGACAGGCCGCCGGCAGGGCGAGCCCGCCGGCCACCGCTGACCCCGGCACCGCCGCCCACCCACCCACTGCCCCGAATCCCGCCCGACCCAAGGAGCACACCGTGTCCGCTTCCATCCCCACCCCAGTCCGGCCGCGCCCGTGGCTTCACGGCAGGACCGCCCTGGTCACCGGCGGCGCGGGCGGCATCGGCCTGGCCCTGGCCCGCGTCCTCGCCGCGCACGGCGCCACCGTCCACGCCGCCGACCTCTCCACCACCAACATCGCCCGCGCCACCCAGCAGATCGCCGCCGCGCCCTGCGGTCCCGGCACCGTCACCTTCCACGAACTCGACATCAGCGACCGCCCCGCCCTGGAGCAGTGGATCGCCGGCACCCACCGGAAGCTCGGCCGCATCGACGTCCTGGTCAACAACGCCGCCCACATCCAATGGGCCGACGTCGAGGAGACGAGCGTCGAGGACGCCGAGCGCACCATGCGTGTCGGCTACGACGCCATGGTCCACACCGTCAAAGCGGTCCTGCCTCTCATGCGTGCCGCAGTAAGCGGACACATCGTCAACATCGGCTCCTCCGCGGGAAAGGTCTTCGTGAAAGGCCCCTCCGCCACGTACGCCGCGATGAAAGCCGCCGTCGAGGGCTACACCCGCATCCTGCAACTCGAACTCGCCCACACGTCCGTCCACGCCATGCTGGTGCGCCCCGGCGTCGTCGTCGGCACCGAGTTCTTCGGCCACCGCGTCCCCTCCAGCCGACTGCCCCGCCTGGCCGACTTCCTGCCCACCACCAGCCCCGAACAGGTCGCCGACGCCGTCCTCCTGGGCCTGCGACAGCGCCGGGCCCAGGTCGACATCCCCGGCTACCTCCCCGCCCTCTACCGCGCCTACGCCCTCGCCCCCGGCGTCTTCGCCCACCTCAGCGGCGCCCTCGGCAACGCCCGCCACGACTACGGCAAACCCCGCCCCGCCCGGAACCGGACCGCCCCCACGACACCCGCCGCACAGCCGGGCCGCGCACTGCGCTTGCTCACCGCCGCAGGCGCCAACCCCGCCTTCGTCGACGCCATGGCCAACATCTCCCCGCCCCTGGACCGCGCCATCCACACCCTCACCGGCGGACGCGCCACCACATTCTCCGCCATGCTGCCCACCCTCATGCTCCACACCACCGGCCGAACCACCGGCCGACCCCGCCGCACACCCCTCATGTACGTGACCGAACCCAACGGCGACCTGCTCGTCGTCGCCAGCAACTTCGGACAGCCCCACCACCCCGCCTGGAGCGCCAACCTCATCGCCCAACCCCACGCCGGCATCACCCGCGACGGCCGCAGGACCCCCGTCACCGGCCACCTCCTCGACGGCGACGACCGCAACCACGCCTGGCAGCAACTCCTCACCTTCTGGCCCCCCTACACCACCTATGCCGACCGCTCCGGCCGCCGCCTGCGCATCTTCCGCCTCACCCCAGGCCACTCGGGCTGAACCGGCGACCAGGGTCGTCGGCACATCGGGTCAACGAGGCACTGAGCAACACCTTTGGCTCCGACGACCACACGGTCGTCCCCACATGTATTCCGCATCCCCTCTTCCGAATGTGGATCGCTGAGCACCGCTGATCGGCAACGGCCACTTCACTGGTGTGGCCCGGCCTCCACCATCGCGGAGCCCTCGCGCAAGCCCCCACCGACTCTCCCCGCCATGCGCCAGGGCCTGCCTGGACACCGACAGGTTCCGGCCGATTGTTGCTCGACTTTGCGCCGGTCCGACCGCCAAGACCAAGCCCCCACTACGATCTGTAATCAAATGATCACTCGGTCGGGATGGCGCTGCCGTCCGGAGCTTCGACATGCCCGCGCACGGGCACGGAAGGGGACGGCTGTGACGATCCATGTGGACGAGTTGCGCAAGCTGCTCGACACCGGCGAGGGTCAGGAGGTGGAGCTGCCAGGGGAGATGCTCGGCCTTGGGGACGTGTTCCAGCCCTTCTTCCCTGACGGAGTGCTCCGCCTCGCGAGCAGCGATGGCCACTCTGGCGCGCTGCGGGCGGTCGGCGCCGCTGTTACGTCCCTCGCGGACAGGCCGGTCCGTGTATGTGCGACGTTCAGCCATGACGGCTCTGTCGTCACGGCGGTTGCTCTGGACATCGAACTGCCTGCGCCCGGCACGCGCGCGGACGAGCTCGCCCGCGTCCTCGGCGTGGACGTGCCCCATCTGCCCGGCCCCGATGTCGACCGGATCACCCTCGCCAGGAACGGGGCGGGAGCCACACTGACCGCCGCCGGTCCCCGAGGGCGTGCGGCACTCTCCCAAGACGCTCGCCTGTTCGTCGCCGAGGCCGACGGCTGGCGGATGGTTTGCTGCGAACAGAACCTGACGGAGGATCAGCTCGCGATCCTCGACATCCGTGCGACTGGGGGGCTTGCTGCCGGGTCCTGGCTGGTACTGCCCGACGGCTCGGTCGTTCCGGTGAAGGCCCCCCTCGCGGTGCCCCGCCTCGACGCCTCGCGCGTCGACGGTCTGGGTCGTGTCATGCCCGAGCGCACGGCAACGACCCGGCGGCGCGGCCTGTCCCGTCCCCTGCGCGCGATCGCGACCCGTGACGGATTCGCGGTCTTGGGCGTCCCGGCGCCGGGGCGTGAGCGCGGCTTCAAGCCCATCGGCAACCCCCTGGATGGGCAGGGCCTCGGCATTGACTACAGCACCCCGCCGCTGCGGATCGCGGGGACGCTCACCGTGCTGCCCGCGCAGGCCCCGTACAAGACGATCATCGGGGGTGTGCTGCTGTTCTCATTCGACAGTGGCGACTCCGGCAAGGGCTTGTACGGGACCGGGATGGGCGCCTACGTCGTGCCCCAGGCGGGGACCGACCCGTCGTTCTTCGCTTTCGCCGCCATCGGCAGCAACCCCGGTATCGGGATCCCCGCACTGCGGTTGAACGGCATCGCGGCGGGCATGGGCTGGAACAGCAGGATCCGGGTGCCCGAGGTCGAGGAGATCGGGGTCTTCCCGTTCATCAAGGCCCTGACCAACCCGGGGGCGATCGGCGCGGAGAAGGGCAACCCGGTCAAGATCCTGGGCACCCTCGTGGGTGGCGACAACCCGTGGATCAGGCCCGCCCAGGACGAGTTGTGGGTTGCCGCCGGGCTGGCGTTCACCGTCGCCGAGTTCGTCGAGGGCCGCGCGATGGCCCTCCTGCAGACCGGACCGGAGCTGACCGTGGCCCTGCTGGGCATGGGCGGGGTCGACTTCCCCAAGGGCGGGACCAAGAAGTACGCCAGGGCCGAGATCGGCGTGCGGGCCGTGATCAAACCGCTGCAGGGCGAGCTCGCGATCGAAGCCGCGCTGACCCCCAGTTCCTTCCTCCTCGATCCCAACTGCCGCCTGCGCGGCGGGGTCGCGCTCAAGTCCTGGTTCGGCGAGAGCCCCCATGCCGGCGACCTCGTCCTCAGCGTGGGCGGCTACCACCCCAAGTACCAGGTGCCCGCCCACTATCCCAGGCCCACGCGGGTCGGGTTCGACTGGGCGCTGGGCGGCAACGTCACCGTCTCCGGCAACGCCTACTTCGCCCTCACCCCGGCCGCGGTGATGGCCGGCGGTGACCTCGACATCCAGTTCCACGCCGGCCCGGTGCGTGCCTGGTGCGTGGCCAAGGTGGACCTGCTGATCCAGTGGAAGCCGTTCTACATCGACGCCTCGCTCAAAATCTCCATCGGGGTGTCCGCGTCCATCAAGATCTGGTTCATCCGGATCAGCATCACCATCGAGGTCGGCGTCAGCCTCCAGCTGTGGGGGCCCGCCTTCGGCGGATCCGCCGAGGTCCACCTGTGGTTCATCTCCTTCACCATCAACTTCGGCGCCTCCCGGCCACCCCAGGACCGCTCACTGGACTGGGCCGGGTTCCGTGAGATGCTGCCGCCGCCCGAGAGCGCGGTGCGCGTCCTGCCCGGAGCCGGACTGATCGAGAACACCCAGACGGACGGCACCCGTAGCGACGGCGCCTGGGAGGTCTCCGCCGCCGGGTTCTCCTTCACCACCGACTCCACCGTCCCCGTCACCCAGCTGTACCTGAACACCAAGGCCGGAACACCTGCGGAGAGCGGCAGCCTGCTCAACATCCGGCCCATGCAGCAAACCGGCCGAACCAGCGTGCAGTGCGTCTCGCTCACCCGTGAGGGCGAGAGCGTCGACCTCACCACCTGGTCGCGCGCCAGGACCACCGCCTCGGTGGCCCAGGCCCTGTGGGGGACCGGCGCCGGCAACACGCTTCCGGCCAAGGACGGCGACCAGCTCATCGCGAACCAGCTCACCGGTGTCCGCCTGGCCGCGCCACCGCTGCGCAACGGCACCTCCACCGGCTACATCTCCGAAGAGGCCCTGAAGTTCGACCCCGTCAACCCCGACGGTCACCAGCCGCTCAAGGCAACCGACGGGCCCGTCGGCGCAATCCCCGCACGGCCATCCGGCGTCATCGCGACGATCGCGACCACGGTGGCCGCCGCCACGCAGATCACCGCCCGCGGCCAGCTCGCCGGCGTGCTCGCCGGGCTCGGCCTGAACCTCGGGCTGCTCGACAACGACCTGAGCGCCTACGCCCGTGCCGCTCAGGCCACCTTCACCGCCGAGCCCATGCTCGTGCCTGCCGCCTAAGAAAGGGGGACTGAGCATGGCCACCGTCGGCCACCGCACCCGGTTCTTCGACCACCGCATCCCGTCCCTGTCCGCAGGCCGCTACCGCATCAACGTCGAGCAGAGCATCACCGGCATCGACACCGGCAGCTCCCTGCCGACCCGCCAGCAGCCCTTCGACGTGCGGCAGTTGCGCTTCGCCATCGCCGACACCGATGTTCACGCCTGCTACCCGGTGCCCGGCGCGGTGGGCACCTACAGCCAGCTGCTGCCGCACATCACCCTCGACACCCCCGCCCTGCCCTGGTTCCGGCGTCTCAAGGGCGCCGAGGAGGGCGTGCCGTGGATCGCCCTGCTGCTCTTCCGCGAGGGCGAACTGCCCGAGGACCGCGAGGCGGTGGGCCAGGTCAAGGTCACCACCGTGCGCGACCTGCTCGCCGGACAGGACAACAACCCAGGACAACCACCCGCCATCGCACCCGAGAACGTGTCCGACGACGAGCAGGAACTGGCCTGTCGGACCATCCACGTGCCCGCCGCGCTGTTCACCACCGTGTGTCCCAAACCAGCCGACATGGCCCTGCTCGCGCACGTCCGCGAGGGCGGTCCGCCCGACGCCACCATGGGCTCCGACCCCGAGCCGGAGGAGGAGGACCTCAACGCGGTCGTCGTCGCCAACCGCTTCCCCGCCGTCAGCGGCGGCCAGCACGTCGCGCACCTCGTCTCCCTGGACGGCTTCGAGAGCTACCTGCACGGCGGCACACCGCCGGCGCAGGGCCTGCGGATGGTCTCCCTCCACTCGTGGTCCTTCGAGACCCAGGCCGACTCGACGATCGGCTTCGGCGACATCGTCCAGAACCTCGCCGCCGCACCCGAACCGCTCCTACGGCTGCCCCTGCCCGGCACCGCCACCGACCCCGAGGCGCTGGCGCGGTTGAAGGGCGGGGCCACCGCGCTCCCACAGCGCCTGGAGTCCGGCGAGCGCAGCTTCGGCTTCTACCGGGGCCCGTTCACCGCCACCAAGGCCCAGGAGCTCCCGAAGCCCGCAGCACCGCGCCTGGAGTCGCCCGGCGAGGCCCTGATCTATCTGGAGAAGTACGGCGTCTACGACACCGGCTACGCCAGCGCGTTCAGCCTCGGCCGCGCCCTCGCTCTCGCGGACGCGCCCTTCCGCACCAAGCTCATGGAGTTCCGCGCCGCCGCGCGTCGCGCTGCCCGCCGCCTGCTCGCCCACCCCGAACTCGCCGGCACCAGCGCGCGTGCCGCCGCCACCCTCCTGAGCGAGAATCTCGCTCACCGCGGCTTCGACCGGCTACTCACCGCTGACGGTGCTCTCATGGGCGCCCTCACCCGCACCGGCACCCAACTCGCGGCAGCCCAGCGCCGCGCCGCCGCCCCCTCGACCCGGGTAGCCCCCTTGAGCTCCGCTGACCTGCGTAGTGCGCTGGCCGAGCCGGATGTGCGCGGTGTCCTGCGGGAGGCGAGCGCCATCCAGCTCGACCCGGTCCGCGCGTGGCTGGACCGCCTGCCGCTCCTGGAGATGGTCCCCTTCGAGCACTTGGTACCCGATGCGCGGATGCTGCCGCCGGAGAGCATCCGCTTCTTCCACGTCGACCCGGGGTGGATCCGCGCCGCCGTGGACGGCGCGCTCAGCGTCGGGGTGGGGCACGCGCTGGACGCCGACCTCAACACGCTGGCCACCGGGATCCAGGACGCCCCCGAGTGCGGCGTGCTGATCCGCTCCGACCTCATCCCCAACTGGCCCAAGACCATCATCACCGCGTTCCGCGGCGACACGGTGGTGGAACCCATGCGGCGGGACGTGTACGGCACCGACGTCCTGCTGCTGCTCTACCCCGAGGTCATCGACACCTTCACCCTTGCCGAACCCCCGCAGGGCCTGATGTTCGGCATCGGGGACGTCGGAACCATCGAACTGCGCAAACTCACCGGCACCGACATCGGCTCGCCCATGGGCGAGTTCCCCGACCCGCCCGGCTTCGGCCGCTTCCTGCGCCCGGCCGGCGACGTGCTCGACATCGCGGGCAAGCTCGCCCCCGAACTCGCCCGCGCGCACAACCTCCCCGCGTTGTCGCCGGCCCGGTTCGCCCTTCAGATGATCAAGGCACCGCAGATCCAGACCTTCGCCCGGCCCTGACCCGCCACCCCGGAACGGACCTTCACACGATGCCCAACAACACCCTCGTGGTGCCGGTCGAGGTGGCCGCGCTCGCAGTCAACGCGCAGACCCGCGACACCGACGGCACGTACGTCATCCAACGCTGGCAGGCCAACTTCCGCTCCCTGACCGAGGACAACCAGCCGCCCGAGCCGCTGCCGTTCCAGGGCACCGAGATCTGGCGCGACAAGCCCGAGCGGCTCGGCGTCTACCTGCAGTGGCAGCTCCCCGAAGCGCTGTGCCAGGGCCACCAGGACAGCGAGAGCGGCGAGATCGGCGACTTCCCCCTCGTCCCCAACCGCTGGCTCGTGGTGCGCCGCTCCAACCGCGCCATGACGTCCTGGATCGTCGAAAGCGACTACCTCGACCCCCAGAACGGCGCCGTCTCCTACCTCGACCCCGACGCCGCCAACCCCACCGCGACAAAGGCCGGGCGCCGCCACGACCTCACCATCCACGCGCCGTGGCGCGAACCCGCAGACGCCCGCGAACCGTTCCTCACCGCGCTCGGCCCCGGCCTGCTCACCTTCTCCGTCTACCAGCCCTACAACCTCAACGTGTTCTCCATCCACGACACGCTGGCGGACATCGAGGGAGACGACCGGCTCAGCTACTACGTCACCGGCTGGTACTCCCGAGAGGGCAAAGACATCCTCGCCGGCACCGAGGACTACACCCACATCCTCGACCGCCTCGAATGGAGCCTGCCGCCCGGGATGGGCAGCCCTCGCCGCTCCCTCTACACGGGCACCGCCTTGGGCATCGACTGGAAACCGAACGGCGGCATCCCCGTCTCCGACTGCCCCGGCCCCGCCAAGATCGCCGTTGCGATCGGTAACAGCGCCGCCGAGGCCGCCGCCGTCCTCCAGGAACAGGCCGCCGGCCCCGGCTCCCTGAACGCCGACGACGCCCGCCTCTACCGGGCGTTCCTCCTCGGCGTCCTGGACGAACTGGACCGATCCGACGGCGACCTGTTCCCCGAACGCACCGCCCACCAAGGCGGCTTCGGCCCCGTCCCCGGCGGCTACACCTGGCGCGTCGTCGACCGCGGCGACCCGAACGCACTCCCCCCGCTCTCGGCCGGCGAACGCACCCGCCAACTACGCCTCGAACAGGACGTCACCGCCGACCTCAACACCAAGCAAGCCGACCTCGACGACCTGGAACGCAAACTGGCCAGCGCCCAGGAACACCTGTACAACGTCTGGTCCCTGGCCCAGGAGAAGAAGCAACCCGACTTCTTCGCCCGCCGGAGCGCCGCCGAGCTCAACCCCGCCGATCCCGACGGCGCCGCCGGCAAGGTGGCCGACCTCGCCGCCCAACTGCGCGACAGGCGCACCGAGATCCCCTGGGCGAACGATCCGGACACCCTCGCCGAGCGGGCCCGCGCCTACGCCGCGGACCAAGGCCTGCGCGGCGCCCGCGTCCTGCAGCGCGTCCCCCTCGACCCCTACGAGCAGCACGCCGACCCCGTCATCATGCTCCAGGGCGCCAACCTCAACGCCCCCATGACCCGCGGCTCCAGGCTGCCGTGCCGCACCGAGGAACGCCTGGTCACAGCGGTCGGCTCCATCACCGCGCTGAGCGTGGCCGCCGACGTCGCCAAGGTCAACACCGCCCACCTGCCCGAGGCGGTACCCGCGCTGGTCACCGAGTTCTGCATCCTCGACCAGGCCCGCAAGACCGGCGCCAACCTCAACGCCGCCACCGGCACCCTGCCAGCCCTGGGCACTGATCCGTGGCGCCAGCCCTGGCAGCCGCTCTACCTGATGTGGCGGGCCGAATACACCGCCATCCCCTATCAGGCGAACAACGGCACGGCCCACTGGAGCTTCGACGGCAACCGCTACCGCTGGAAGGGCACCGGCGACCTCACCTACGCCGTCACCGCCGGCGGACGCCAGACCCTCGCCCCCACCAGCGGCCACGACCAGGACGGAAAGCTCGCCGGCTACGCCGCCGGCCGCGGCGACCTCCCCGACGAACTCATCCAGCAGCTGCGCCGACAGGCTCGAAGCCTCGACCAGCTCTCCCAGCGCCTGGACGGCCTGAGCGCCGAGGTCGCCCAGCGCGAAGCACGCACCACCCTCCGCCCCACCGGGGCGATCCGCGGCCTGATCGGCGACGCCGACCGCCAGGCACCCGACCCCGGACCACAACCGGTCTTCGAGTGGGACGACTGGGAGCCCACCGACTTCCAGGAGCTGCGCTCGGGCCACCTCGCCTTCGCCGCCCTGTCCGTGGTCGACCGATTCGGCCGCGCGGTCAACCTGATCGACAACCCGCAGCACTTCCGGCCCTTCCGCCCCCAGACGATGGTCCCCGACCACTTCGTCGGCGAGATGGACCGGGACCGCTACATCGAACTGGGCCCGCGCCTGCTCCAACCCGCCCGCCTGCACTTCGACTTCCTCTCCGCACAGCGCGACGAGCCCGTCGACCTCACCCCCGGCACCAACCCCGTCTGCGCCTGGCTCCTGCACAACCGACTCGACAAGTCGATCGCCTGCTACGGCCCCGAGGGCCACGCGCTCGGCGACCTGCGCACCGTGCTGTCCGCCAACGGACAGCGGATCGTCGCATGGACCGCACTGCCCGGCTCCGACATCCAGGAACTCGACCAGCTCGCCGCCCTCTCCCCGCACGCCCACCGCTTCCTCGCCGCCATCCAACAGCGCGGCCCGGCCGTCCTCGACGCGGTGCGCGCCCACCTGGACGCCGCACTGGCAACCATCGACCCCGACGGACCGGCCGACGAGAGCCTGGCCTTCCTCCTCGGCCGCCCCCTCGCCCTCGTCCGCGCCCGCCTCGACCTGGAACTGTCCGGCCCGCCGCGCACTGACGTCACCTGGAAGAACGTCCTCAACCCGCCCCAGCCCAAGATGCCGCACTACCAGTGGACCGTGCGCCTGGGTGAGGCCCGGCAGACCGACGACGGCCTCATCGGCTACGTCCTCGACAACGACTACACCCACTTCGAAAGCGTCATCACGCCGAGCGGCGACTCCGCCGGCTACCTGCGGCCCATCGACAAGGGCCAGCGCCTCCAACTCGCCTTCAACTCCGCCAGCACCGCCCTCGTCACCCTCCTCCTCGACCCGAGGGCGGCCGTCCACGCCACCACCGACATCCTGCCCGTCACCGCCATCCACCTCCCCCAGGAGTTCACCACCCACGCATTGGCGAACATGGCGGTCAGCTTCCGCGCAGGCCCCCTCCTCGCCGCCACCACCAACGACGGTGCCGCCCTCCTCCCGCACCCAGCCACCGCGACCGGCACCTGGACCTGGACAGAGCGCGCCGCCGACGCGTGGGCGTCCATGCCCATCACCGTCCCCGACCCCACCGGTCTTCCGATCGGTCAAGACCCCCAGATCCGCTCCGGCTTCCTCGTCCTGGACGAGGCCGCCGCCGTAACCCGACACGAGGAAGCACACTGATGAGCACCGTTTCCCAGACCGCGGCAACCGGCTCCGAAGATGCCGAAGCCGCCGCCACCGCCCTGGAGTTCAGCCTCAGCACCAACCCCGACCCCATCCGCGTCTCCCCCAACACGGGGGACCCCCAGCGGGCCGACCTGGTGATCGTCGGCAGCCGCCGCAGCGGCGAGGCCATCGAATGCAACAAGATCGTCGTTGTCATCCCGACCGGCCCCAACTCCCCCGACCTCGCCCTCGATCTGGAGGGCATCGACCCCCAGACCAGCCTCAAGGACTGGACAGCGACCACCAACGCCCAGGCGAAGACGATCACTTTCGCCCCCACCTCCGGCCATGCGACCATCAGCCGCGACGAGGGCCTCACCGTCCAGCTCATGGGCGTGCGCATCAACCGCCAGGTCGGCACCGCTCCGCTCCTCATCCAGGTCTACTCACGCCCGGCCGGCTCCAGCGAGTCCTTCCTGCCGGACACCACGACGCTGGAGATCGGCAAGTTCCCCGCCGACTTCTACCTGCGCAACCTCATCGCCAAACCGCCCATCATCAACAACGGCGAAACCGTCACACTCACCTGGGAAGCCGGCGGCGTCTCCTCCCTGCGCCTGCTGTACGACACCACCGACGTCAACGTGCTGGACAAGAGCACCTACACGCTCAACAACGTCGGCCACACCACCCAGTTCTACCTGCGCGCCACCGTCCAGATCGGCAACGGCACCGCCGAACGCATCCTCAACACCACCGCCACCGTCCGTGTCCCGGACCTCGAAGTCGGCAGCCTCTTCGTCCGCGGGGCCATCTCCAACCTGCGCTACGGCACCGAGGGCAACTCCTCATCCGCCCCCTGGTCGCAAGCGAACGTACCCACCCTCTTCGGCCACTCCATGCCCACCCTCTTCAAGTACAACAACCAATTGCACTTCGTGGCCAGCGCCTTCCAGCGCCAGGAGCCGCTCTGGGCCACCCTCCACGGCGAGACCTGGATCATCACCCCCACGAACCTGCCCCCCGCAGCCTGCGAAGAACCCGCCTTCCTCGAAGTCAACAACAAGCTCTACTGCGTCTACCGCACCCCGGACAACGCCATGCACCGGACCATCGGGACAGCGGACCCCACGCAACCCGGACAGCTCGCTTGGAGCACCCCCACTCGCATCACCACAAAGAACTGGACAACCACCCACAAACCGACACTTGTGCAACTGCTGACGGGCCCCAACTGCGGGTTCCGCCACCCGGACGGATCGATCCACTTCGGCGCCATCATCGACGACACACCGCCGGAGCCCACGAACATCCCCGTCAAGACAACCCACGGGCCAGCTGCGGCCAGCACCCTGCTCGGGCCTCAGTTCGCCTACAGGGCAGAGGACGGCGCAGTCCGCGTCACTCTGGTGACTGGAGACGGTGCCCCCATCCCCGGAGCGCGAACGAGCGACGGGCCAGCATTCGTCCCGTACCTGACAGGGGTGGCTTGCGCCTACCGCGACGAGAGCGGGAAACTCCGGTACTCAGCCAACGTCCTCGGCTCCTGGTTGCCGTCCGACGACATCTCCCCCCTCCCCGGCACCGGCAGCCCGTCAGTGGTCGCACTCAACGGCAGGCTGCACGCCATCTACCGGTAGTTGGGCCACAGGCGAAAACCAGGCCGTACCGGAATGGCTGGCACCCACGTGCTCCCACCGGACTTCCGGTACGGCCACCTTCCTCGGCTGGCAGGCGGCGTCTCTGCGTCCAACTGTCGCCAAGCGTCGTCTGCGACCTCTTCGGCGTCACAGTCAGCAGAACCGACCACTAGTGCAGCGCCGCGTTGATCCTTCGGGAGTTCATGCGGCTTTGAGTGGGCTGCCGTCGTAGGTCCAGCGGTAGGGCTTGGCGTCGTGTTCGTCGTAGGCCAAGACGAAGGTGGCGCTCGACGATGCCGACAACTGGGGGGCCAGGGTGGTCGGGTTACTGGTGCGCGACTCGACCAGCGCGGTCAGGAGGGCGCGGTGGGTGGGGTGCGCCATGCGGTCGGGGGTGAGGTAGGCGATGTCGTCCAGGCGTTGGCGGTCGCGGAGGGCGGCACCGAATCGCACTGGACACATACATGATCCCCAAATGGGGATCAACTCCGGTCGCTCGCATCCAGTTCGACGGCATCGCCAAGTGGCTCGGCGACATCCTCGCGGACTCCGTATCCAACGGAAAACCCCTCTCCGCGAGCACCATTCGGAAGATCCACGTCGTCCTTAAGAGAGTGCTGGACCATGCAGTGCGTGCGCGCCGGATTGCTTATAACCCGGCAATCGGAATCCCGCTCCCTCGCTACGTCCCGCCGGAGCACGTCTACCTGGAAAACATGCAGCAGGAAACCCTGGTGGCGCCCGCTCTCGTCAACCCATGGCATGCCGTGTCCCTCGCGGCCCTGGAGTACAGCACCAGGGTTCGCGGCCTGTGACGCAGTGTCAAGACTTCGCGACAACCGGTGCGACCCGCAGCTCAAGGCGGCGCGCACCAGCCGCCGCACGCCGGATCAGGGGTGCTCAGGCAGGTCGGTGAGCCGCTCGACCTGGGTGACCGTCCCGTTCACCGAGTCGACCGCGCACCTCGACCAGTCCAGCTTGCCGCGCGCCCAGCTCGTCCAGGACGACCCGGTGGAACTTGGCCCACACCCGGGCCCTGCTCCATTCGGTGAATCGCCGGTGGGCGGTCGGCCCGGACGGGCCGAAGCAGGGCGGAAGCTGGGCCCAGGTGCACCCGGACGTCGCGACGAACACGATCGCCACCAGCGCCTCCCGGTCGCCGTAGCGGCGCCCGACCACCGCCCTGTGGGCGGGTCGGCGCCGCCGGCACCACCAACTGGAACAGCTCCCACAACTCGTCCGGCACCAAGCGCTCCACGATCGTCACGGAAGCAGCCTGCAAGCCCAAATGAGATGTCTTTTCAATGTGCTTCGGGCCGTGGTGCTGGCCCTTTCGAGCTAGCACCACGGCCCTCTGACCTGCATGTTTGCTGTGGGCGCGGACGGTTTCGAACCGCCGACATCCGCCCTGCAAATGCAGTGATCGATGCGTTTGCGCTACGCTCGAATCACTAACACAGCGATCACTGCGAATGTTGCCTTGCCTGTCGACCACTACTCCCCACCGCCCGATACAGCCTTCACCCCGCCGCATCAGGAGACACCGTGACGACTGCCAGCAGGATCAAGAAGCACCGCCAGGTTCAGCGATCGGACCACACGACGATCCGCTACACAGCCAGCGGTCCGACCGGAGGACCGGTCCTGGCCCTCATCCACGGCTGGGCGTGCGACCGCGGCGACTTCGATGCGGTGACCGACCATCTGCCCGAGGACCACCGCGTCCTGGCGATCGACCTCGCCGAGCACGGCGAGTCGCGGTCGACGCGGGAGGTCTGGACCATGGAGGAGTTCGCCCGCGACGTGGCCGCCGTCCTGGAAGCCGAGTCGGTGGACACAGCGGTCGTCGCCGGCCACTCCCTCGGCGGGGCGGTCGCCGTCGAAGTCGGCCGGCTGCTCCCGGACACCGTCTCGCAGGTCGTCGCACTCGACGCACTGCACTACCTGTCCCTGTTCCCGGCGCTGAGCGAGGAACAGGCCGAGGCGACGGTGAACGCGTTCCAGACGGACTTCGCCGCCGCCGTACGGGGCCTCGTCGAGGGGGGGTCACCGGCCGGGACGGACCCGGCGCTCAAGGACGCGTACACCGAGAAGATGGCCGCGGTGCGCCAGCCCGCGGGCCTGCGGGCCATCGAGGGCCTGGTGCGCTGGGACATGGACGCGGCGCTGCGCGAGACGAGGCAGCCGATCACCGTGTTCGCGATACGTGACCTGGTGACACGGGAGGCGATCGACCGCTACCGGGACCGCCTCGACATCGTGCTCATCGACCTCGGCAGCCACCACTTCCCGGCCGAGGCCCCCGAGGAGACGGCGAAACTGCTCTCCGGCGCCAGGTTCTGACTCGGCATCAGCTTTCTTGAACGCCGCTGCGGGCCGTGGGTCCGCCACGGCCCGCACCTCATCGCCGCGACAGCCCGGCGCTCCGTCTCGCCCCGCTCCCGCCGCCTGCCAGCCACTTCCCGAGGAAGAGAGCCCCCGCTGCGCCTGCGGGACGTCACCGTTCCCCATCGCCTGTGGATGTCCCCGATGGCCCAGTACGCCGCGGGCCCCGACGGGAAACCGACCGACTGGCATCTCGTGCACTACGGCGCACGAGCGGTCGGCACGGTCGGCACGGTCGGCGCGGTCGGTCTGATCATGGTCGAGGCCAACGCCGTGGGCCCGCTGCACCGGACCGGCGGACCTCGGCATCTGGAACGAGGAGCAGGCCGCCGCTCACCGGCGCCTGACCTCGTTCATGCGCGAGCGCGGCACCGTCCCAGGGGTGCAGTTGCAGGCCGCGGGCAGGAAGGGTCGCACCAACTGCCCTGGGTGGGCGCGGGGCAGAACGGTTCCGTGAGCGCGGCCGAGGGAGGCTGGCGGACGTTCGGCCCGTCGGCGGTCCCCTTCGGCGACCTGGACGCACCCCGGCAGGCCGACCGCGCCGACCTCGACGAGGTGGTCGAGGCGTTCGCCCGCGCGGCCCGGATGGCCCACCTGGCCGGGTACCAGGTCGTCGAGATCCAGGCCTCGCACGGATACCTCCTGCACGAGTTCCTCTCACCCCTGTCCAATCACCGGACGGACGAGTACGGCGGCAGCCTCCGGAACCGGACGCGCCTCGCGCTGCGCGTGGCCCGCGCCGTCCGGGAGGCCTTCCCGGCGGAGAAGGCCGTCTTCGTCCGGATCACCGCCACGGACTGGGTCGAAGGCGGCGTCGGCATCGACGAGGCGGTGGCGTTCGCCGAGGAACTGGCGGCCGTGGGCATCGACTTGCTCGACGTCACGTCCGGACTGGCGGTGCGGGACCACGAGGCCCGCCCGCCGACGCGGGAGGGGGTCCACGTCGAGTTCGCGGCACGGCTCAAGGACGCCACCGGACTCGCGGTCGCCGCCGGACAGATCGGCGACGTGTCGCTGGCCGGCGAACTGGTGGCGAGCGGGCAGGTGGACGCCGTGATGACAGGGCGCCCCCTCCTCCACGACCCCTACTTCGCCCTGCGCGCGCGCCCCGCGGACCAGGCGGCCTGGCCCCACCAGTACCGACGCGCTCTCTGACCGCTCCTCTGGTCCTTCCGGGCCGATGCCCCCTGACCACGACCGGTCAGGGGGCATCGGCGCTCGTGCGCAGGTGGGTGGGCGGGCGGGCGGTGTCTCAGGTGGCGATGGTGGCGAAGGGTTCGAGGCCGTAGGTCCGGGCGTAGCCGTTCTCGGTGCCGACGAGGAGGTCGACGACCTCGAAGTAGCGGTCCCAGAAGGGGGTTTCGCGCAGTGCGTCGACGAGGAGCTGGTAGGCGTGGTGGTCGTCGGCCTCCCACACCCAGACGTCGGTGACGCGAGCGGAGTAGAACTCCGTGTCGTAGAAGCGTGACCGGACGCCGGTGGCCCTGGCCTTGATGGCCGGCAGGACCTGGGTGGTGAAGGCGTCCACGCGTTCCTGGACGGTCAGGGCGAGCCATTCGGGCATGGTCTTGACCAGCATGAACGCCGTGACCGGCGGTTCGGACTTCTCAGCGGACATCGGGGTGCCTCCAAAGCGGCAGGTGGTGGTGGTCCTGGTTCGCTGTTCGCCGGGCTCCGTGGTGCGCCCGGCACGGGGTGCTGGACTTCAGGAGAGGACGGCGGGCTTGAGGGTCCGGGCGCACCACTGCTCGAAGCGGGTGGGGGAGGCGGTGTCCGGGGTGCGGGCGACGCCGGCGTCGAGGCCCTCCTCCTTGGCCCGCTTCATGTCGACCACGCCCCGGGCGAACGCCTCGTTGAGGCCGTAGCCGACGAGGGTGGTGTACAGCTCGTCGAGCGACTGGCGTTCGTAGCGGACGGGGCGGCCGAACTGCTCGGTCATGAGGCGGGCCAGGTCGTTCGGGGACAGGTCCTGCGGCCCGAGGACCGGGACGCTGCCGGTGCCGGTCCACGAGCGGTCCAGCAGCAGGTCGGCGGCGGCGGCCGCGATGTCGGCGACGGCGACGAAGGGGGCCTTGCGGTCGGCGTCGACGGAGTCGGTGAAGACACCCTTCTCGCGGATCGAGTCGGCCTCCTCCAGGAGGTTCTCGAAGAAGGACGGGTTGGCCAGGGCCCGGTAGGCGACGCCGGTGCCGGCGATGAGGTCGTCCATCGCGAGGGAGGCGGTGACGAGGCCGGCCCGGTCGGCGAGCGGGGTGCCGCGGCCGAGCGCGGAGACGCCGACGACGTGGCCGACGCCGTGGGCGACGAGCGCCTCGACGGCGGCGCGGGTGAAGCCGCTGTAGGCGTCGTGCGGGGTCAGGGAGGAGTCCGG
Organism: Kitasatospora sp. NPDC058492; assembly: GCF_042720685.1. NCBI lineage: Bacteria > Bacillati > Actinomycetota > Actinomycetes > Kitasatosporales > Streptomycetaceae > Kitasatospora > Kitasatospora sp. NPDC058492. The sequence goes on along the minus strand of NZ_JBHXMU010000041.1, from coordinate 63,670 downwards.
GGGGACGAGCCAGAAGACCGCGTCCGCGCCCTCGAAGGCCCGGTCGAGGACCTCGGCGTCCGCGTGGGAGCCGGTGACCACGTCGACGCGTCCGTGCGCCGCGTCCGGGAGCCGGGCGGGATCGCGCACGATGACGCGCAGTTCCTCGCCCGCGGCGGGGGCGGACTCCAGGAGCTGGGAGAGCAGGTGGCGGCCGATGTTCCCGGTGGGACCAGTGATGACGATCATGAAAACCTCGTAGCTCGTGCTGGTTTCGATATGCCCTCATCCTGCTGAGATCCGCCGTGCTGCCACAATGGGAACTTCAGCACGGAATCATTGACTGAAATGGAATAATGCTGGTGAGCAGCCCCGATCCGGTCATCGACGCCAATCTCGCCATCGCCCTGGATGCTCTGCTGACCGAGCACAGCGTGACCCGCGCCGCCGCGCGACTGCACACCTCGCCCGCCGCCATGAGCCGCACCCTGGCCCGGCTGCGCCGCATCCTCCAGGACCCCCTCCTGGTCCGGGCCGGGCAGGCCATGGTTCCCACGCCGCGCGCCCAGGCCCTGCGCGAGGAGGCCGCCACCGTGGTGCGCAGCCTCGGAGCGCTGCTCAGCCCCGGTACGAGCATCGACCCCGCCGGCCTCCGCAACACCTTCACCCTCCAGGCCGCCGACCTGGTCGGCGCGGCACTGGCCCACGGGCTGCTGCAACTGGCCCGGCGGGAGGCGCCGGGGGTCTCGTTCCGGATCCGGGCCGAAGAACTGGAGGCCGGGCCCGCCCTGCGCGACGGCCGGATCGACCTGGAGGTCGGATCCATCGACCACGTGGACCCCGAAACCCGGGTCGAGGAACTGGTCAGCCTCCGCATGGTCGCGGCCGTCCGGGCCGGCCATCCGCTCACCGAAGGGCCGCTGACCCCGGCCCGGCTCGCTGCCGCCCACCACATCGCGGTCAGCCGCCGCGGCCGGTTCACCGGCCCCCTCGACACCGCCCTGGCCGAGCAGGACCTCCACCGGCGGGTCAGCGTCGTCCTGCCCAGCCACCTGGCCGCGATGACCCTCGCCACCCGCAGCGACCTCGTCTGCCTGGTACCCGCCGCACTCCCCGGCGCCGCCCCCTCGCCCCTCACCCACGACGCCGGCGCCCTCGGACTGCACCTCCTCGACATCCCCCTGGCCCTGCCGCCGCTGACCATCGGCATGGCCTGGCACCCCCGGCACACGGCCGACGGGGCCCACCGCTGGCTCCGCGACGCCGTCCGGCAGGTTCTCCGCACGCCGGCGGCAGCCGCCGGGCCCACCGCGGCGGACGCGATCGGGCTCGCATAGGACGACACCGGCCCCGTACCGGACGACGCCGCCCCGGCCTGCACGGACGCATGCCCGTGGGCAACAAGGCCGCGGACCGGACGACAAGCCGAGGTGTCCCGCTCCGCAGCCGGGTGTCTACTCGCCGGAGTCGGTCACCGACGCCCGGCCCGGATCCGTGTCAGGCGTTCCCGGACGACGCGCTACACCGTGCTGGCCGATCCGGAGGGAAACGAGTTCCGCCCGGACTGAACGACGGGGAACTTCACCCCGGTGAGGTCTTCGGAGACGGCCCACAGCCGCTGCTGGACGACCACCTCGTACGACTCCGGGCTGGAGGTGACCAGCCGGGGGTGGCCCATGAACTCGCCGCGTCCGCCGGGACCGTAGTGCTGGCCGCCGAGCGCGGCGGGGTCGGCGGCGGCCCGAAGGGTCGGCAGCGCGCCCATCGCCGGCTTCTGGGTGATCAGCGGCGCGAGCCAGGTGAGCGGAAGCCGGAAGGCCGCGGGGAGGTTGCGGGCGAGCTCGGTGCTGGACACGCCGGGGTGCGCGGCCACCGCGACGGTGGTGCCGTGCGTGGCGAGCCGACGCTGCAGCTCGTACGTGAACATCAGGTTGGCCAGCTTGGACTGGCCATAGGCGGCGGCCCGGCTGTACGACCGTTCCCACTGCAGGTCGTCGAAGTGGATCGCGGCCCGGATGCGGTGGCCGGTGCTGCTGACCGTCACCACGCGCGAGCCGGGCACCGGCAGCATCAGGTCCAGCAGCAGCCCGGTGAGCGCGAAGTGGCCGAGGTGGTTGGTGCCGAACTGCATCTCGAAGCCGTCCCGGGTGGTCTGCTTCGGGGTGTACATCACTCCGGCGTTGTTGATCAGCAGGTCGATCCGGTCGAGCCGGGACCGCAGCGCCGCCGCCGCGGTCCGGACGGAGTCGAGCGAGGTCAGGTCCAGCGCCTGCACGGTCACGTCGCCGGTCATGCGGGCCGCGGCCTGCTCGCCCTTCTCCACGTTGCGCACGGCGAGCACCACGGACGCCCCGCGCTCGGCGAGCGCCTTGGCGGTCTCGTACCCCAGTCCGGTGTTGGCCCCGGTCACCACGGCCACCCGCCCGCGCTGGTCCGGAATGTTCGCCGTCGTCCACTTCTCGCTCATGCCAGGCTCCCGACCAACTAACGTACCGAAGGTATCTTGCGCACGACGTTAAAGTACTTTCGGTACGTTGTCAACGTACCGCAGGTACCTAAGTTAGGCTGGTGATCATGACTTTCCAGCGGGCGCGAACCGAAGAGCAGCGGGAGATGCGTCGACGGGCGATCCTCGACACGGCGTCGGCGATGCTCGACGAGATGCCCGTGGCCGCGGTCACCCTGAACGAGCTCAGCCGCCGGGTGGGCCTGGCGAAGCCGAACGTGCTGCGCTACTTCGAGTCTCGCGAGGCGGTCCTGCTGGAACTGCTGGACCACTTCCTGCAGGAGTGGCTGACGGAACTGGCAGGCGAGTTGGCGGCCGGCATCGACGAAAATCTACCCATGGCCGAGCGAGCGGCGGGGGTGGCCGAGATCCTCAGCCGCTCGCTCTCCAGCCGAGCGGTGCTGTGCGACCTCTTCGGCGCACAGGGCAGCGTCCTGGAACACAACGTCTCCGTCGAGGTCGTGGCCCGCTACAAGCGCGCCTCCCTGGACCGCCTGACAGCCATGACCGCCCTGGTCCTGAAGTACCTGCCGGAGCTGGGCGAAAACGCAACACTGTTCAGCCTGCAGACCATGGTCATGGCCGGCGCGCTGTCGGCGTACAGCACACCCCCGCCCAGCCTGCGGGCGGCCTACCAGGCCGAGCCCGACCTGGCCCGCTTCCACCTGGAGCTGAAGGACTACTTGAAGCTGGCCCTGACCGCAACCCTCCTGGGCGTGCTGCCCCGCCGCTGACCTGCGGTGCACTGAACTGAGGGGCCTCAGAGCTGGACGGGCAGGTGGCGGGGTCCGCGGAGCATGGCGTTCTGCCGGTAGGGGGGCGGATCCTGGACCAGGCGTGCCGCGCCGAGGCGGGGGATCAGCGCACCGAGCGCGGCCTCGGCCTCGATGCGGGCGAGCGGTGCGCCGTAGCACAGGTGGATACCACTGCCGAAGCCGAGGTGCTGGTTGTCCGGGCGGGTGGGGTCGAACCGGTCCGGCGCGTGGAACCGCTTGGGGTCGCGGTTGCCCGAGGCCAGCGCGAGCACGACGGAGGCGCCTGCGGGGAGGGTGGTGCCGCCGACGTCGATGTCGGCGAGGGGGATGCGCTGGCGCATGTGGACCGGGGGTTCGTAGCGCAGCAGTTCCTCCACCGCTCGCGGCAGCAGCTCCGGTTCGCGACGCAGCTGGTCCAGCTGCTCGGGCTGACGCAGCAGGGTGAGCACCCCGTTGGCGATCAGGTTCACCGTGGTCTCGTGTCCGGCGATGAGCAGCAGCACCGCGGTTTCCGCGAGTTCTTCCCGGGTGAGACGCAGGGCCGGGTCCGGTTCGTTGACGAAGGCGGAGAGCAGGTCGTCGCTCGGATTGCCACGGCGCTTCTCGGCGAGGCCCGCCAGGTACCGGCCCATCTCGCCCCGCGCCTGCTCGCCCGCCTCAGCGCCCGCCTCGTCCCGCCCGGAGGAGTCCGCCTCGGGCCGGACGTCGGCCGACGCGACGAGCGCGTCGGACCACGCCCTGAAGAGCGGCTCGTCCTCACGCGGCACGCCGAGCAGGCGGCAGATCACCGTGACGGGCAGCGGGTAGGCGAGGTCGTCGACGATGTCGATCCGGCCGCCCGCCTGGAACGGCTCCATCAGTTCCCCGGTGAGCTGGACGATCTCGCCGCGCATGGCATCGACCCGGCCCGGGCTGTGCGGGGGGCCGAACGGCCGCATGGCCAAGGTGCGCAGTCTGTGGTGCTCCGGGTCGTCGAGCCGCAGGAACGGCGGCTTGTGCGTCGTCTCGCCACAGGTGCGGGGATCGACACTCATCCGTGGATCGTGGAGCAGGGCGGCGACCTCGTGGTAGGTGCCGATCAGGTAGCTGCCGTCTGCCTGCCGGACGACGGGACCGGCCTCGCGCAGTTCCGCGTACAGCGGGTAGGGGTCGGGGCGGTTCGCGTAGTCGGTGATCCGTGCCAGCAGGGTGTCGGAGTCCATGGTGGCTCCTCGTCGTTGGGCGGGACGTGGGTCAGCCGCGGGGCTGCACCACGGTCAGTCGACGGTCGGGCAGGTATCCGGTGAGCGCCACGGTGGGGCCGTGGGACAGCCCCTTCGGATCCGGCACGTCGGACGGAATCGGGATGTCCGCCGCGAGCGCGCGGTCCGCCGCGCCGGGCGGGGGCGGGAACGGCGCAGCCGTCTCGATCAGGTGCCGGTAGTAGTCGAGCGACTTGGCCATGTCGACGGTGACCGCCGCGGTGACCCGCCCCTGGTAGCCGTAGACCATCGCCAGACGGCGCGCCTCCAGAGAACCCTGGGCGATGACCACGTGGTCGGAGAAGGTGGGCACGCCCACCGACTTGATGTTGAGCCCGAACTGGGTCGACCAGAACGTCGGGAGGGCGAGGTGCGGGCGCCGCAGCGGCCCTGGACTGACCATGTTGTGGGCCGCCACCCCGGCCTGTTCGACCGCGTTCCCCCAGTGTTCGAGGGAGAGCATCTGGTAACCGAACAGCGGGTGGGGGAAGCGGGAGACGTCGCCGGCGACGAAGACGTCGTCAGTGACGATTCCGTACATGTTGAAGGCGCGGCAACCGGCGTCGCAGGCGATTCCGCGCGGGCCCGCCGCCAGGCCGGAATCCGCCAACCACTCGACGTTGCGGACCGCCCCCAACGCCACGACGCACACGTCCGCCTCGACGCGGCTGCCGTCGGACAGCTCCGCGCCGGTGAAGCGGCCGCCGCCGTCCCCGCGCAGGGCGGTGACCGTCACGCCGGTGCGCAGGTCCACACCGTGGTTGCGCTGCATGGCGGCCGCGAGTTTCGCCAGGGTGCCGCCCAGCGCGCCCACCAGAGGTGCGGGGCCGCGTTCGGCGACGGTGACGTCCAGTCCGCGTTCCCGGCAGGCCGAGGCGATCTCCGAGCCGGTGAAGCCGCCGCCGATCACCAGCACCCGCCGTGGCCCGGCGGCCAACCGCTCGGCCAAACCGCCGGCGTCCTCGCGGGTACGCAGGGTGAACACCCCGTCCAGGGCGGCCTCCTGCGGATGGGGCCAGGGACGCGCCCGGGTCCCGGTGGCGATCAGCAACCGGTCGTACGGCAGCGACTCGCCATCGGCCAGCATCACCCGCTTCCCCAGGGGGTCCAGGCCGGTGGCGCGTACGCCCAGCCGCCACTCGGCGTCCGGATCCCGGCGCATCGGCAGCCCGGTGGAGTCCGCCGCAGCGTGGCCCAGCAGCACCTGCTTGGACAGCGGCGGCCGGTCGTAGGGCGGATGAGGCTCGTCGCCGACCACGGTCAGTGAGCCGGTGAACCCCTCCTCCCGCAGCGCCTCCGCGGCCCTCAGCCCGGCCAGCGACGCGCCGACGACAACGATCCGGCCCTCTGTCTGGTAACCGGCCCTCTGGTCACCGGCTCCCTGGTCACCGGCCATCAGCGCTCACCTCCTCGCCGAGGAGGATGGCCTGGACCGGGCACGCCGCCGCGGCCTGGCGCACGCGCTCGACCTGGTCGTCGGGCACAGCCGGGGCGTACAGCAGTCCCTCCTCGCCGTGCAGCTGGAACACCCTCGGCGCGAGGAACACGCACTGTGCGTAGCCCTGGCAACGCGTGAGGTCGACAACGGTCCGCATCCCCACCACTTCCTCTGCCGCCGTACCCCCTCTCCCTTCCAGCATGGGACGAGAACCGGACGCGCGCAGCACGGGCCGAGAACCGGTGCCGGTACGCGCACCTGCCGCGAGGAGCGCAGTACTGGCTTCAGTCCCTGTCGGGGGCGTGCAGGGCGAGGGTGAAGCTGAAGCGGTCGCCGCGGTAGAGGGTGCGGACCTGTTCGAGGGGGTGGCCGGCGGCGTCGCGGCTGCGGCGGTGGAGCAGCAGCATGGGCAGGGCGGGCGGGGTGCCGATGAGCAGGGCTTCGCGGGGGGTGGCGAGGACCGTCTCGATGCGTTCGTCGGCGCCGCCGAGCCGCACACCGCACTCGCGCAGGTAGCCGTAGAAGGAGCCTTCGGGGTCGAACTCCCGCTCCAGGTGCGGGACCCGGGCGACGGGGACGTAGGTGGACTCCAGGCCGACGCGCTCCTCGTCGGCGTGCAGGACGCGCTCCAGGTGCCAGAGGGGTTCGCCTTCGGGGACGGCGAGGCACTGGGCCATGGGCGGGTCGGCGGGGAGGCGGTCGAGGGTGATGAGGGTGCGGCCGGGGCGCAGGCCCTGGCGGGTGACGCCTTCGGTGTAGCTGGCGAGCGAGAGCGGCTGTTCGATCTTGGGGCCGGCGACGACGGTGCTGCGGCCCTGGCGGCGCAGGCGGCCTTCGAGGAGGAGGTCGCGCAGGGCCTGGCGGACGGTGGCGCGGGCGACGTGGTGGCGTTCGGCGAGGTCGGCTTCGGTGGGCAGGCGCCCGCCAGGGCCCAGTTCGGCGATGAGGTCTTCGAGTTGGGCTTTGACCAGGTAGTACTTGGGCACCCGGCCGTGGTCGGGGACGCCGGAGCGGGCGGGGGCGACGGGGGGCCGGGGGGTGCCGTGGTTCACCGCGCCACCTTACCGAGCGGCGGTCCGGCGCCGTCGGGTGGCGGTTCCGCGCCCCTGAGATCACGGAATGGTAACCGGTCTGGACTGAATTTCGGCGGTTGTTCATACAACCGTGGATCCGGGGAGGGCTCCTCCTCGTACGGGCGCCCCATCCTCGGTGCCGGTGCAACCGCACCGCGTCGCCCCCTAGTTGGGAGCCCCTGTGCGCATTCCCCGCTCCACCCGGACCGTCACCGTGGCCACCGCCGTAGCCGCCGCGGCCACCGTGCTGCTGCCGTCGGCGCCCGCCGGCGCCTCCCCCGCCGCTTCCGCCGCAGCCGCCTCCCCCATCGCGACCACCCCCGCCGCCCCCGCCTACAAGGGCCTGCCGGACGGCACCAAGCAGGCCAAGACCCTGGTCATCGGCGTCGACGGCACCGGCTACGACAAGCTGGCGGCCGCCGACGCGCCCAACCTCAAGGCGCTGATGGCCGGCGGCATGACCGCCACCAGCAACCTGTACGCCAACCCGCTGGCGCCGACCCTGTCCGGGCCGGGCTGGTCGACCATCGCCACCGGCGTGTGGCCCGACAAGCACCAGGTCAAGGACAACGCGTTCACCGGCGCCCGGTTCGACCAGTACCCGGACTTCGCCAGCCGCCTGGAGGCCGCCGACCCGGCCGCCTCCACGCTGGTGATCGGCTCGTGGAACCCGATCACCGGCAACGTCTTCAACGGCAAGGCGGACCTGCGGATCGCCGAGAACGAGAACGACGCCAAGACCGCCTCCGACGCCGCCGACTACCTCGCCCACGGCAACCCGGACGCCGCCTTCCTGCACTTCGACGGGATCGACGAGGCCGGGCACGCCTCCGGCGGCGCCAGCGCCCAGTACGCGGCCGCCATCCACACCGTCGACGCGCTCGTCGGCCAGGTCGTGCAGGCCGTCAAGTCCCGCCCCGCGTACGGCTCGGAGGACTGGCTGATCGTCGTCACCACCGACCACGGACACACCGACGCCGGCGGGCACGGCGGCAACAGCGCCAACGAGCGGCAGACCTTCGTGATCGCCGACGGCGCCGGCTACCCGGCCGGCTCCCGGCGCTACGACGTCAAGCCCGTGGACATCGCGCCGACCGTCCTCAAGCACGAGGGCGCGGCGATCGACCCCGCCTGGCGCCTGGACGGGCAGCCGATCGACGAGATCGCCCCGGACGCCTTCGACGCGCTGCGCCCCGCCCTCCAGGGCCGGGTCGACGAGACGGGCATCCCGGCCGCGGTCCGCGGCTGGACGCACACGCCGCCCACCGGCTGGAGCATCGACAACTCCCGGATGCCCAGCGGCGGGGTGACGGAGTGGCGCGGCTGGGCCTTCGCCACCGACGAGTTCTGGAGCGCCACCCAGCTCGGGCAGAGCCGCGAGACCAACGTGCGGGCCCGCAACGTCTTCGCGGTCGCCGACTCCGACGAGTGGGACGACAAGACGCACGGCGCCGGCCAGTTCGACTCCACCCTGGTCAGCCCGGCCTACCCGGTCGCCGGCCTCGGCCGGGCCACGCTGTCCTTCGCGACGAACTACAAGGTCGACGGCCCGCAGACCGGCGACGTGTACGTGGTCTTCGACGACGGCGCCCCGCAGCTGGTGAAGTCCTACCGCGCCGACCTGAACACCGTCGAGCACCTGCCCGTCACCGTGCCGGCCGGCGCCACCACCGCGCGCCTGCAGTTCCGCTACACGGGCACCAACAGCGCCTTCTGGACGGTCGACCAGGTCTCCTTCGGCGCCTGACACCACCACCGGCCCTCCCGCCGCCCCGGCCCCCGGGGCAGCGGGAGGGCAGGGTGGCGGGGGGCGACGCCCACCACGCGGTACGGCGGCCTCCCGGAGCGGAGTTCGGCTGTCAGACCAGGCAGAACTCGTTTCCTTCCGGGTCGGCCATCACCACATGATCGGGCCTGCCGTCCAGCTCCTCCTCGCTGACCACGGTCGCGCCCGCGGCGGTCAACCGCTCCACCGCCTCGACCACGCGCGGCCATCGCACCTCCCACGGTGTTTCACGGCCGCCACCGACCTGGACGTCCACGTGCACCCGGTTCTTCACCGCCTTCGGCTCCGGCACCTTCAGGAAGGACATGGTGAGGCCCACCCCGTCGGGATCACAGAGGTACGCGCCGTCATCCCACTCGCCCTCCGGGATTCCGTAGTGGGAGAGCCATTCCTCCCAACTCCCGAATCCCGCAGGTGCGGGCTTCTCCGCATAGCCCAACGCCAGTGCCCAGAACCCGGCCAGCTTCGCCGGGTGCGCGCAGTCGATCGTCAAGCTCCACCTGGTCGCCATGCGGTCCTCCTCCGATCGGATGCCGCGACGGTACCGCGCACCTCTGACACTCGCGGCCGGCGAGCCGCCCGGTGGCGCGACCGGCGCCGTCACGACCCTCGGCGCGCACCGGCCGGGTGGCCCCCGCTGGCCGGTACGGTACCGGCGTGACGGGAACTCAGGACACCGTGCTGGTGGTGGTCCGCGGGCCGAGCGGGGCGGGCAAGTCGAGCGTCGCCGCGCGGCTGCGCGCCGCGTACGGACGGGGTGTGGCCGTCGTCGCGCAGGACGTGCTCCGGCGCACCGTCCTGCGCGAGCGCGACCTCCCGGGCGGGGCGAACATCGGCCTCATCGACCTGGTCGCCCGGCACGCCCTCGACCACGGCTTCCACACCGTCGTCGAGGGCATCCTCGCCGCCGAGCGCTACGGCCCGATGCTCGCCCGGCTCGCCGCCGACCACCGCGGCCGCAGCCACCTGTACTACCTCGACGCCGACTTCGACGAGACCGTGCGCCGCCACGCCACCCGTCCCCAGGCCGGCGAGTTCTCCCCCGAGGACATGGCCGGCTGGTACGAGCCCCACGACCTCCTGCCCGGCGGCCTCGAACACGTCGTTCCGCAGCACAGCACCCTCGACGAGACCGTCGAGCAGATCCTCACCGACACCCGTCTCACCCCACCCGGCTGGACACCCCGCCCCTGAGGACGGGAAGCCGGGCCCCTGCACCCCTCCCCCGACAGGCGGGACGGCCCGGCCAGTTCGCCGCGCTCGGACCCGGCTGACGCCGACCCGGAATCCGACGATTCGATCAACTACCCTGCCACCGCGATCTCGTGGCATCCACCCATCACTCGAAGGCAGGGGGCTCAGCGGGTCGTCGCCGAGCGGAGGTGTTCCAGGTAGCGGGCCGGGTCGGCGCCGTGGGCTTGGTCCTGGGCGCCGTACCGGATGTGGGCCAGGCCGCCGTCGGGTGCGATGCGCAGCATGGTGGTGGCGGCGTGGGGGGTTGCGGTGTCGCGCAGGGCGTCGGCGTCGACGACAGGGGTGTCGGGTCCGAACATGGCCGCTGCCTGGTCGGCGGTGGCGGCCGGCGGGTGTCCGGTGCGGTTGGCGCTGCTGACGTACAGGCGCGGGAAGCGTGTGAGCAGCGGTGTCAGGGGCTGCCAGCGTGCGCCGAAGAGGAGCAGGTGGCCGTCGCGCAGGGCGGGGGCGGCCCAGGCCGGCGGGGTGTCGGCGCGTATGGGCACCAGCAGGGTGACCAGGTGGTCGCGCAGCATGGTGAGCGCGGTGTGCAGGGCGGTCGGCGTCAGGTCCAGTCGGGTGGTGAGGTCGGCCCAGGTGGTGTCGTCGTGGACCCACAGGGCGACTTCCTGGCCGACGGGGCGGCCCTTGGCGTTGTTGACGGCCTGGGGGTTCGTGGCGGTGGCGACGTAGGTCAGGGGGCTGGGGTTGGGCAGGATGACGGCCCGCCCGGCGGTCAGGGTGCGGGCGGCGGTGCTGGTGTCGAGCCGGGCGGTGGTCGGCATGGGGGCGGGTCCGTTCACGGTGCGGGGGTGGTGGCGGTCAGGCCTTCGAGGTAGGCGGCGAAGTCGGCGTCGGGGACGACGGCCTGGTTCAGGCGGTAGGCGCGGTCCTTGGCCCAGGCCAGGGCGGTGCCGGTCTGGGCCTGGTCCAGTCGGTGGCCGAGCCGCTCGGCGACGGCCTGCAGCACGCGCCGGCTGGCGAGGTGGGTGAGGACCACGCTCGGTGCCAGGCCCAGGTGCTGCTGCGGGTCGTAGGGCTGGAAGGTCCGCGGGTGGGTGAACGGGGTCCCGGTGGAGATCGTGGCGACGCCGGTGCCCACGATCGGGGTGGTGACGGTGAGCGGGATCCCGGTCTCGGCGGACACCATTCGCGCGATCCCGGGCAGCCGGGTCAGGTCCGGCTGCGTCCACCACGGTTCGCAGCCGGGCCCCAGCACCTGTTCGGCCTTCGTGCGGTCGTGGCCGAGCAGGAAGAGCAGTTGTTCGGTGGCGGCCATGCCGCTGCGCTCGGCCATGCCCAGCCAGGAGCAGGCGGCCACCCGTACCCCGCTCTCCAGTGCGGCCAGGGTGTTGGCCAGCCCGAGGCCGAGGTCGTTGTGCAGGTGCGAGACCAGGACGGTGTCCGGCCCCGCGTCAGCGGCGACCCGTTGGAACAGGGCCCGGGTCTGACCGGGCAACAGGTCGCCGACGGTGTCGGCGAGCACAATCGTCCCCGCGCCGTGGGCGGTCATCGCCCCCGCGTACTCGGCCACCAGGGCGTGGTCCGCGCGGGGTGCGTCCACCAGGCACACGTCCACCGCCGTGTCGTCCGCCAGGTCCGCCGCCTCCTTCAACACGTCCAGGCCGTCTGCCAGGGCCTCGCGGGCACCGCTGTGGACGAGGGCGCGGGCGGTCGCCTCGGAAGCGGCCACGATCACCATCACCCGCGCGTGCGCCGCACCCCGCACCGCGCTCAACGCCAGCCGCACGTCGGCCACCGTGCCCCGGCAGATCGCCGAGGGGCTCACCGAATCCTGTGTCTCCAGCGCCACCTGCCGGGTCGCCTCGAACTCCTGCCCGCACACCGACGGGAAGCCGGCCGCGAACACCACGTGCCGGGGCCCGTCCGCGCCGAACACCGCCCCCTGTTCCCGGGCCAGCCGCACCCGGAATCCGGCGCTCATCAGGGTCTTGGCCTGCGCACCGTCGCGCGCGGACTCCTCGAACAGCACGATCCGCCCGGCTCTCGCCGACTCCCGCACCACGTCCACTGACGACAACGCCCCGCCCCCGTCCCGGCGCGGCACTCACGTACCGCGATACGTCGAGAATCCCCTCGGCGGATCGTAGAGCACGCCCAGACCCATGCCCAGACCCATGCCCAGACCCATGCCCAGACCCACGTCCACGCCCCCGTCGCGGCTCCCGCAGTGCAGATGTCGACAACGCGGGCACGGCGCCCGCGGTTGCCTACGTCATGATCACGATCATGTGAACCTTGTCGAAACAAGATCATTATTTGATGATCCTTTGGCGCTATTTGACCCCATCTTTGATCTTGTCGACCACTCCTATGCTCCGAAAGCGCCGTCGAGCGACGGTGTTTCAAGGAGTCGATATGAACAGACGGATGACCACACGACGCAGACCCGGCAGGCCTGTTGGCATGCGGGCGCTGAGCGGGTCGCTGGCCCTCGCCGTGGCGGTGTCGCTGCTGGCCGGATCCGAGACGGCCCTCGCCGCGACGCCGAGCGCGACGCCGAGCGCGGCCGCGCAGGCGGGCAAGGGCGCCGGGCAGTGGGCCACCTCCGCCGCCGACGTGCCGTCGGCGAGGGTCGCGGCCCGGCTGTCCGGGCAGCGGGTGGAGGCGCTCTCCGAGCGTACGGAGACGTCGACGACATGGGTGAACAAGGACGGTTCGCTCACCACCGAGCTGTTCGCGGGCCCGGTCCGCTTCCAACGTGACGGCCAGTGGGTGGACGTCGACCTCGGCCTCCAGGCGAGCGCCGACGGGTCGGTGGCGCCGAAGGCCCACCCGAACGCGCTGCGGCTCGCCGGTGCCGGCGGCACCCGGGCGAAGTCGCTGCTCCACGCGCAGGCCGCGGCCCCGGACGACGCCCGCACCCTGGTGACCCTCGGGCAGGGCGACCAGCAGGTCGAGCTCCAGTGGCGGGGCGGCCTGCCCAAGCCCGCCCTGGACGGCACGAAGGCCACCTACCGGGACGCGATCGCGGACGGCGCGGCCGACCTGGTCGTGGAGGCCACCCGGACCGGCTTCGAGCAGTACACGGTGCTCAAGCAGCGCCCGAGCGCCGCCGGGTTCTCGTACACGATGCCGCTGAAGGCCGACGGTCTGAAGGCCGAGGTCCAGCCGGACGGCGGCGTGCTGTTCACCGACAGGCGCACCGGCGAGCGGCGGGCCGTGCTCCCGGCGCCGGTGATGTGGGACGCGACGGCCGCCGCCGAGGGCTCCGGTGAGCACGCCCGGCAGGCGAAGGTCGGTCTGAAGGTCGTTCAGCGCGGCGACGGCATCGACCTGGTGTTCACGCCGGACGCCGCGTTCCTCGCGGACCCGAAGACGCAGTACCCGGTGACGGTCGACCCCTCCACCACGGCCCTCGGCAACGTCTTCGACACCCGGGTGCAGCAGGGCGAGACGGTCGACTGGTCGGCCGACACCGAGATCTACTGGGGCAACTCCGGCACCAAGAACGCGGACGGCTCCTCCCGCCAGGCCCGGTCGTTCATCAACTGGAACACCGCGCCGATCGCGGACGCGCTGATCACCAACGCCAGCCTGTCGCTGTACAACTTCCACTCCGGCAACAGCGACTGCCAGCCCTACGCGTGGGACATCTGGGACACCGGCCTCGCCTCGACCGCCTCGCGCTGGACGGCGCAGCCCTCCTGGAACGCCAAGAAGGCCACCGGCACCGAGACCAAGGGCCGGGACGCCTGCGGCGGCGACGGCTGGATCACCGCGGACGTCACCAACCTGGTGCAGACCTGGACGTCGGCGAAGAACACCACCTCGGGCATGGGGCTGCGCGCCCCGGACGAGGCCAACACCAAGTACTGGAAGGAGGTGAACTCCGCCAACGCCGCGACCAACGTCCCGAAGCTGACGGTGACGTACAACTACCGCCCCCGGACCGGGACGGACCAGCAGGCCGGCTCGCCGTTCTACAAGGACACCGCCGGCACCTGGTGGGTCAACTCCACCACCCCGACGCTGCGCGACACCTTCGTCGACCCGAACAACGACAAGGTCGACGGCACCTTCCAGATCTTCGACACCGCCACCGACACCCAGGTGGGCAACGTCCTGGTCTCCCCGTACGTGCCGAGCGGGGCCCCGGCCTCCGTCAAGGTCCCGGCCGGTGTGCTGGCCAACGGCAGGACGTACAAGTTCCGCACCTCCCCGTACGACGGGCTGCACTACAACAACAACTGGTCGGCGTGGGCCACCTTCACGGTCGACACCGCCGCCCCCTCGGCGCCCGCCGCGCTCTCCTCCGCCGACTACCCGTCGGGCCAGTGGGTCAAGGGCCCCGGCCAGGCCGGTTCCTTCACCGCGACCCCGCCGGCCGGTGACCAGAACGCCCTGGAGTGGACGCTCGACGGCGCGACCTGGACCAAGGTCGCGACGAACGGCTCCGCCGCGCCGGTGACCTTCACCGTGACCCCGGCCAAGGCCGGCACCAACACCCTTCAGGTGCGGGCGGTGGACCGGGCGGAGAACAAGTCCGAGGCCCGCACCCACACCTTCCAGGTCGGCGCGGGCGGTGTCACCTCGCCGAACGACGGCACCCGCACCGCGGCGCGCCTGCCGCTCACCGCCGAGGCCGACGCCGCCCGCTACGACCAGGTGGCCTTCTCCTGGCGGCGCTCCGACGCCGACGCGTGGACGCGGATCCCCGCCGGCGACATCACCAACGGCGGTGCCGCACTGGCGGCCTGGCCCGTGCCCCTGGCCGCGGGCAAGAGCCCGGCGCTCACCTGGAACGCCACCTCCACGGTGACCCCGGACGGCACCGTCCAGCTCCGCGCGGACTTCACCGGGCCGGGCGCCGCCGCCGTCTCCTCCGAGCCGGTGCGGGTCGTCGTCGACCGCAAGGCCGACGGCGCGGCGACGGAGAACGTCGGCCCGGGTGCACTGAACCTGCTCACCGGCGACCTCAGGGTCCCGGCCACCGACGTGTCGCTGTTCGGCATGACGGTCGGCCGCACGCACTCCTCGCGTGACCCGCGGGCCGCCGCCGGCCAGGACGGCCAGGCGGCGGTCTTCGGCCCCAACTGGGTGTCCAGCGTGTCGTCGAGCCTGTCCGCCTCGGAGTACACGGAGATCCGCAGGACCTCCAGCACCTCGCTCAGCGTGATGGCCGCCGACGGCTCCGCCGTCTCCTTCACCTCGAACGCGGCCGGCAACGGCTGGACGCCCGAGCCGGGCAGCGAGGACCTCACCCTGAGCGGCTCCTTCGGCGCCGACTTCACGCTCTCCGGCACCGAGGGCACCGTCACCACCTTCGCCAAGGCCGATCCGGCCGCCGCCACCTGGACGGTGACCTCCACGCTGCAGGGCGGGCTGGCCAACACCACCACCAGCGTGGTGTCGGAGACGACCGTGGTCGGCGGCAGGACTCTGGCCCGGCCGAAGCTCGTCATCGCGCCGACCTCCGCGGCCACCCCGGCGGTGTGCGCGGCGAACGTCGCCGCCAAGGGCTGCCGCGTCCTGCAGTTCGTCTACGCCACCGCGACCACCGCCACCGGCGTCGCCACCGGCACCGAGTTCGGTGACGTCGCCGGGCAGGTCAGCGCGATCAGGCTCTGGAGCACCGCGCCCGGGGCCGCCTCGGCCACCGCCACCGACGTCGCCGTCTACCGCTACGACTCGGCCGGGCGGCTGCGCCAGACCTGGGACCCGCGGCTCGGCCAGAGCAGCCAGAACCAGTACGCCTACTACACCCAGGGCGCCGACGACGGCCTGCTCTCCTCCGTCCAGCTCAGCGGCACCCTCGCCACCTCGCTGGCGTACGGCACCGTCACCGCCAACCCGGCCGCGGGCCCGGGCATGCTGACGAAGACCTGGCACGACACCCTCGCCCCCGGCACCACGAGCACCGTGAACGGCACCGCCACCACCACCGTCGTCTACGGCGTCCCGCTCTCCGGCGCGAAGGCGCCGGAGGACCTCTCCGCGCCGGCCGCCTCCGCGTGGGGCCAGAGCGACCTGCCGACCGACGCCACCGCGGTGTTCCCGCCGGACCAGGCCCCCGCCTCCAACAACGGCACCGACCTCGGCGCCGGCGACTACACCCGGGCGAACGTCACCTACCTGAACGCCTCCGGCCGCCAGGTCAACCAGGCCACCCCGGGCCACCACATCACCACCACCGAGTACGACAACCAGGGCCACCAGGTCCGCAGCCTGACCGCGGGCAACCGCGAGCTCGCCCTCGGCGCCACCACCGCCGCCAAGGCCGAACTGGCCGACCTCGGCATCGACACCCTGCCCTCCGCCGAACGCGCCCGGCTCCTGTCGAGCAGCAGCGCCTACAGCGCGGACGGCCAGCAGGAGACCGACGTCTACGACCCGCTCCACCGCATCACCCTCGCCGCCGACGCCACCTCCGGTGCGACGGTCCTGGCGAAGGCCGGCACCCAACTGCCCGCCCGCCAGCACACCGTGAAGACCTACGACGAGGGCCGGCCGACCGACGGCACCGCCAAGATCAAGAACCAGATCACCCTCACCGCCACCGGCGCCCGGCTCCGCGCCTGGCCCGACCTGCTGGTCGACGCCCGCCAGGACCGCACCACCTACAACTGGGCGCTCGGCGTGCCCACCGCGCAGATCAAGGACAGCGGCGGCCTCGCCCTGACCACCACCACCGGCTACGACGGCCAGGGCCGGGTCGTCTCGACCCGGCAGCCGGCCTCCACCGGCTCCGACGCGGCAGCCGGCTGGACCAGCTACTACACCGCCGACGGCACCGGCACCTGCGGCAACCGCCCCGAGTGGGCCGACCTCGTCTGCCAGACCGGGCCCGCCGCGGCCATCACCGGCGGCGGCGCCAACCCCGCACAACTGCCCACCAGGACAACCCAGTACGGGCAGTTCGGCCAGGCCACCCGCACCACCGAAACGGCCAACGGCGTCACCCGCACCACCGTGACCGACACCGACACGGCGGGGCGCCCCACCACCGTCACCGTCACCGACGGCCTCGGCACCCCGGCCCCCGCCGCCACCACCACCTACCACCCGGGCACCGGCGCCGTCACCCGCCAAACGTCCGCCACCGGCGGCACCATCACCAAGGGCTACGACGAACTCGGCCGCCTGACCTCCTACACCGACGCCGACGGCGCCGTCACCACCACGGAGTACGACGCCCTCAACCGCCCCACCAAGGTCACCGACACCTCCCCCTCCACCACCACCTACACCTACGACACCGCCGTCGACCCGCGCGGCCTGGCGACCTCGGTGACGGACTCCGTCGCCGGCACCCTCACCGCCCGCTACGACGCCGACGGCACGCCGCTCACCCAGGGCCTGCCCGGCGGCTACACCCGGACCGACGACAAGGACCCGGCCGGCACCACCACCAGCCGCACCTACACCCGCGACAGCGACGGCCTCGTGCTGGTCTCCGACGGCATCACCGAGACCATCCACGGCCAGCGGGCCACCCACACCGGCACCCCCGGCATCACCGCGGCCCAGACCTACGCCTACGACCGGGCCGGCCGGCTCCTCCAGGTCCAGGACACCTCGACCGACGCCGTCTGCACCACCCGCACCTACACCTTCGACCGCAACACCAACCGCACCGCGCTGGCCACCGCCGACGCCGCCCGCGGCCAGACCTGCACCACCACCGCGGGCACCACCCAGACCAGCACCTACGACACCGCCGACCGCCTGGTGAACCCCGGCTACACCTACGACGCGTTCGGCCGCACCACCGCACTGCCCGGCAGCACCCTCGCGTACTACACCACCGACCTGGTGCAGCAGCAGACCAGCGGCACCAACCGGCAGAGCTGGACCCTCGACTCGGCCCAGCGCTTCCGCGCCTGGACCACCGAGACCAACACCACCGGCACCTGGGCCCAGACCGGACTGCGGACCAACCACTACGGCTCCGACACCGACAGCCCCCGCTGGATCACCGAGGACACCGCGGGCACCCTGACCCGCAACGTCACCGGCCCCGCCGGCACCCTCGCCGCCACCACCGCGAAGACCGGCGGCACCATCCTGCAACTCGCCAACCTGCACGGCGACATCACCCTGCGGCTGCCCCTGGACACCGCCGTCGCACCCACCGTCCTCGACTACGACGAGTACGGCCAGCCGCGCACCGGCCAGCCCGGCACCCGCTACGCCTGGCTCGGCGACAAGCAGCGCTCCGACGAGACCCCGAGCGCCCTCACCCTCATGGGAGCGCGCCTCTACAACCCGGCCACCGGCCGCTTCCTCTCCCCCGACCCGGTCCAGGGAGCGAGCGCCAACGCCTACGACTACTGCAACGCCGACCCGGTCAACTGCACCGACCTCAACGGCCGGATGCCCGGCTGGCTGAAGGCCGCGCTCAAGGCCGCCGTCTCCCGCGCCGTCCAACTGTCCGTCACCGCGGCCGTGGCCGCCTGGATCCCCTTCCTGGCACCCTGGGCGCTCCACATCGGCAACTGCGCCGGCGGCGCCTGCGCCGGTGTACTGTTCGGGAGCGGCGGCTGGAAGCAGCGCATCGTCTGGGCCGTCGCCGGCTGCCTCGCGGGTTTCGTCTTCGACCGCGGCGTCTCCCAGCGGATCGTCGACAAGGTGATCGGCGTGGTCAGGAGGTTCGTGTGACATCCACGGAGTCGGCGGAGTCGGCGGAGTCGGCGGAGGAACCGGCAGCGCGCCGGGCGAGCCCGCTGCGCCTCGCCGCGACCAACGGGGCCTGGCTCGCCCCGTCCTTCCTCGCCGCCTACCTGCTCGCCGACCGCCTCACCGCCGATGCCACCACCCGCACCTGGTGCACCCTGCTCCTCGCACCGGTGATCGGCCTGGCCCTGCGCGCCACGGCCACCCTCGTGGCCCGCCGCCGACGGGCGCGGACCAGTCGGCGGTAACCCGACGCACACCCCTGCAACAGGCCGACCCACCGGCGGGTCGGCCTGTTGCGTGCTCGTTCCGTGCTTCTTCAACAGCTCACGGTCCCGGCGTCCGGGGTCCACGTCTGGGAAGTCCCGGGTCGGAGTGCGCCGTGGTCACGAGGCAGACGGGCGGCCAATGCCGAAGGCCGAGGCCAACGGCCTCGGCCTTCGGCCGGACAACGTGCCGGGCGGTCAGCCCACGGCCGGCCGCGTGCGACGCGCGACGCGGGCAGGTCCCGCCACCACGGTGCACCAGACCAGGACCGCGCACAGGAAGGCCGCCGCCGCGAAGATCAGCGGTCCCGTGACGGAGTCGTCCCGCGCGCCGGCGGCGAGCGCGGCGGCCGCCGACAGGACGAGGGCGACGGCCGGCAGAGCCCGGGGGCTGCGCGCGACGCCCGGTGCGGCGGAGGCCGGCAGCAGCCAGAGCGCGAGGCCGTAACAGGCGCAGCCCAGCAGCGCGGCCCCCAGCACGTCGCTGGGCCGGTGGTGGTAGAGCGCCTGCACGGCACCGGCGGTGACGGTGAGCCACAGCATGCCGACCGCGGTGACGTAGGGGCGCAGGCGCGGGGAGGCGACGAGGGCGGCGCCGAGGACCAGCCCGATGGGGACGGCCGCGTGCCCACTGGGGAAGCTCACCTCGGTGAGCATGGCGGGCGCGTTCACCAGATCGGGGCGGGGCAGGACCATCTTGCTGCACACCTCGGTGCCCCCGAACGTGCCCAGGACGACCCCGATCGCCGCGCAGCCCTGCCACCAGCACCGCCGCACCAGGGCGACGACCACGATCACGGCCATCCCCACGACCAGGGTGGGCAGGGCGGTGAACTCCAGTGGGGGCATGGCCGCCGAGTCGAAGGCCGACCCCGACCAGTCGTAGATCCACGCCGGTTCGCCGCCGTTCCCGTTCATCAGGGAGTTCTCACCCCGCTGCCCGAACGGGGTCCAGACGGCGAGCAGGTAGACCGCCGCGAACCCCAGGGCGCACAGCAAGGCCGGCAGCCACGGCCGTATCGACCGCGAAGGTCCCCCTCCGGCCGGGGTTCCCGGGGCCCGACCGGAGGCGTCCGGCCCGGGTGCGGGCAGGGCCTGGTGATCTTGCTGAGTCATCACTGTCTTTCTGCTCGGAACTCAGGGAGCCGCGGGCCCTGGTCGTAGACGACTTGGTTTGAACGGGGACGCCGATGACGACGTCACGGTTCCCGTCCCGACACCGGACCCGGGGCGGGCGGCGGCGAGGCGCTCGGCGGCGTCATGCGGGGTGGATGAGGCGGCTCTCGTAGGCGAAGACCACCGCCTGTATCCGGTCGCGGAGTTCGAGCTTGTGCAGGATTCGCCCCAGATGGGACTTCACGGTCGCCTCCGCGAGGTACAGGGCGGCCGCGATCTCGGAGTTG
This sequence comes from Kitasatospora sp. NPDC058492, assembly GCF_042720685.1. Classification (NCBI taxonomy): domain Bacteria; kingdom Bacillati; phylum Actinomycetota; class Actinomycetes; order Kitasatosporales; family Streptomycetaceae; genus Kitasatospora; species Kitasatospora sp. NPDC058492. The sequence goes on along the minus strand of NZ_JBHXMU010000041.1, from coordinate 43,353 downwards.
GACAGGCCGCAGCCCACCTGGACGAGCACCTCGCGTTCACGGGCGCTGAGTCGGCCCAGCCGATCGTCGGGGTCGGCGCTGCTGCCGTCGGGAATGTGCGGGCGCAGGTGCTCCAGCAGGCGGCGGGTGATCCGCGGGGACACCACCGCGTCGCCCGCGGCGACGCTGCGTATCGCGGTGAGCAGTTCCTCGGGCCTGGTGTTCTTCAGCAGGAAGCCCGAGGCTCCGGCGCCGAGCCCGGCGAAGGCGTATTCGTCCAGGTCGAAGGTGGTGAGGATCAGCACTCTGCTCTGCGGGGAGATCCGGATGACCTGCCGGGTCGCCTCGATCCCGTCGATCCCGGGCATCCGGACGTCCATGAGGACGACATCGGGGCGCAGCTCCCGGGCGAGGCGGATGGCCTGGGCGCCGTCCGCGGCTTCGCCGACCGGTGCCATGTCGGGCTGGGCCTCCAGGACCGTGCTGAAGGCCATCCGGAGCAGCGCTTCGTCGTCGGCGATCAGGATGCGGATCGTCATGCGGACGCCGCTCCGCTGCTGTCGAGGAGGAGGCGGGTGTGGACTCCCCAGCCGCCACCCGGAAGCGGTCCGGCCCGCAACGTCCCCCCGTAGGCGGCCGAGCGCTCGCGCATGCCGGGGATGCCGTGGCCGGACGGTGTGGCGCCGGGATGGGGCGGGCGGGGGCCGCTGTCGGTGACGTCCACGGTGACGGTCCCGGTCGAGCACCGTATCCGGACCGTCGCACGTGTGCCGGCGGGTGTGTGCTTGAGGGTGTTGGTCAAGGCTTCCTGTACCAGGCGGTAGACGGTCAGTTGTGCGGTGGCGGGTATGTGGGTGTGGCCGCCCTGGACCTCGATGCGGGTCGGCAGCCCGGCGGCGCACATCTGGTCGGCGAGGGCCTCCAGTTGGGCGATGCCGGGTAGCGGGTGGCGTTCCGCGTCCGGTTCGTCGGTCCGCAGGATGCCCAGCGAGCGCCGCATGTCGGTCAGGGCCTGCCGGCCCGTCTCGGAGATCTGGAGCATCGCGGTGGTGGCCTTGTCGGGCGACCGGTGCTGCGCGTAGACGGCGGCGTCGGTGAGCGCGACCATGACGGACAGGTTGTGGGTGACGATGTCGTGCATCTCCCGGGTGATACGTGTCCTCTCCTCGGCGACGGCCAGTCGCGCCTGCTGTTCCTGTTGCTGCTCCAGGCGTGCGGCCCGTTCCTCCAGGGCCGCGAGGTAGGCGCGCGTGGTCCGCACGTTCACACCCAGGACGGCGGCGGCGACGACCATCGCGGTGACCGCGACGAAGGGGGTCAGGAATGCGCCTTCCGTCGCCCAGCGCAGGCAGGCCAGCAGGGCCCCTGCCTCCACGACGGCACCGGCGACGAGTGTGCCGCGCCGGCCCGAGTTCGCGGCTGCCGTGTAGAGGGCCACCAACAGGCAGACGTCCGCCGGGAGTTGGACGTCCGCCAGCCACTGGACGAAGGCCGCGGCTGCCACGGCGCCGAACACCGTGAGCGGGGCCCGGCGCCGCCACAGCAGGGGCAGCGCGAGAGCGGCAGTGAGGGCGACGGCCACCGGCAGCTCGTGCGGCGCGTGGGTGGTGATGATGTTGAGCAGGAGAAGCGTCGGCAGCAGCGCGTCCCACACCATGGGCGGCAGCCGGGAGCACCGGCGCCCGGCGGCTGTCACCAGTCGCGCCGCTCGTACGGAGGCCAGGTCGGCGTACCTCGTCAGCCGTGAGGCCGTCCTCGCCCACCGCACCCGCGTCAACGCCCGCACCCGATCCCGGTAGGCATCGCCGGGTTCCGCGGCCGCCTCGGTCATCACACGTCCCTGTCGATTCAGCGTCATGGTGGCCCCGACCGGGGCCGCCACCGCGTGCAGGCGGCCCTGTCACGGTAGGGCGCGGGCCCCAGGGAGCACATGCGTCCACCGTCTGATGGCACCGTGCCGAGGTACGACCGCAGGAGGAGTCCCGCTACCTCCCGTGGTCGTAGGGCGGCCGCCGATCCGGCGTGCCCGATTGCCACTCCGGTCGCACCGGGAGCTGCCACGGATTGCGACCCCGGTGGCACACGACGGCGACCCGGGATCGATGTGCCAGCGCGTACCCGGCGCCGAATATGGCCTGGTGACCGAGATCATCACGGGGCTGTACATGTCCCCCCTGGAAATCCTTGTCCTGCTGGGCGCCGTCGCACTGGTGGTGGCGCGCTGGCTTCCCCCCTCCGCCCGCCCACACGTCACGATCGCGGCGGGGGCGGTTCTCGTCCTGTCCGCGATCCTGCTGAGCGTGGCGGGGATCCGCTGGCAGATGCTGCCGGTCCTGGCAGGCGCCGCCTTCGCGTTGCCGTTCGCCCTCTCCCCCCTGCTGCGACGCCGTGCCGGTCGGCCGGCGTGGCGGGCCCGCTGGTGGCTGGCGTTGCCGGGGTCGGTGGCCTGCGTCGGCCTGATCGTCACCGGCCCGGTGGCCGCCTGGGCCCTTCCCGTACCCGAGTTCCCCACCCCGTCAGGCGACTTCGCGGTCGGCACCCGCGTGGTCCAGTGGACCGACCCGCGCCGCCCCGAGACCTTCACCGCCGATCCGGACGACCGGCGCACGGTCGTGGTCCAGCTCTGGTACCCCGCGCAGAAGAGCCCCGCCGGCGCGCAGCGGGCCCAGTACCTCGGACGCACGGAGCACGAGGCCCGCACCGTCTCCGACGCCCTCGCCCGCCAGGTCGGCCTGCCGGGTTTCCTGGTCGACGGTGTTCCGCGTGCCCACACCCATTCTGTATTCGACGCCCCGGTGGACGGCGGGCGGGGGCGGTTCCCCGTCGTCCTGTTCTCTCCCGGGTCGGGCGGAGTACGCACCCAGAACACCGCCTGGGCGGAGGAACTGGCCAGCCACGGCTACGTGGTCGCCGCCCTCGACCACCCGTACGACTCCGCCGCCGTCGTCCTCTCCGACGGCCGGACGATCACCACCGAGACCACCTCCACCGGCGACCCGGACCAGGACGAGAAACTGGCGGCCGACTGGACAGCGATTCGGGCCGCCGACCTCGGATTCGTCCTCACCCAGCTGGACGGTCTGGACCGGGGGGAGACCGCCGACCCGCTGAGCGGACACCTGGACACCGGTCGGGCCGCGGTGGCCGGACACTCCATGGGTGGCGCCGCCGCCCTCCAGGCAGCCCGGCAGGACCGCCGCTTCCACGCCGTCATCGATCTGGACGGCTACCCCCACGGCCCCACCTCCCCCGCCCTCGACCAGCCGACGCTCGCGCTCACCCAGGCCGTCACCCCGGCAACCGACCCGCGCTACCTGCCCCGCCTCACCGAGGCGCTCAAGTCCAGCACCGCGACGAGCTACCGGCTCACCATCCCCGGCGCCGCACATCTCACGTTCATGGACGGCCCCCTGTATCTGCCGCCCGTGCCCTCGATCGTCGGCTCCCTGGGCCGCGCCGAGAGCCCGCGCGTCGTCGCCGCGGCCACCCTCGCCTTCCTGGACGCCACGCTGCGGGACAAGCCCGGCGACCTGGCCGGCGTTCTGCCGGCCTACGGCAACCTCAGCGTCCACCGCCCGGACAGCAGCCGCTGACCAGCTGTTCCGGGGCACGTACGCCTGCCGGACGAGGACGATGAGATCAGACGAGATCATCGGCCGGAGGGCCGCGCTCGAAACCGCCGGCAGGCGGCCCCGTGTCGTTGTTCACCTGTGTGCGAACGCGCGGAGCAGGCGTACGTACGGGGTCCAGCGGGCCGGGCGGGCCACCGTGCCCGTGCAGGCGAGCTCGGCGCGGTCCAGGCCGTCCTCCAGGCAGGCGTCGTGCATCGGGCGCCAGGCCGCCGGCCAGGTCAGGCGCTCCAGGCCGCCGGCCTTCATCGCGAGGGTGTGTCGCAGCACGGTGCGTTCTTCGTCGACGGGCAGCACCGTGAACTCGTGGAAGCCGTGGAATCCGCGCGGCCCGCTGAAGGTGAAGCGGACCCAGACCCCGGGCACGTACGCGGTGACCGTGTAGCGGACCGGGCCGTGGCCGCCGGTCGCGCCGACCGCCAGTGGGCGGTCGAACTCCATCGCGGGCCAGTCCGAGTGCGCCCAGAGCCGGTCCGCCGGGCCGCCTGACAGGCTGTCGACGAGCGCGCCCACCTCGCTCGCCTTGGCAGCCAGCAGGCGCTCGTGCACGTTGTAGACGCCCATGCGTCCTCCCCTTCAGATTATTAGAGACCAGCCTCTAATAATCTGGAGAGTACCCTCTGATTCATGGCGAGACCACCCCGATTCGACACCGACCAGATCCTCGACGCCGCCGTCCGGCTGGCCGCCTCCGCCGGGCCGGCCGGCGTGACCATGTCCGCCGTCGCCCAGGCGATCGGCGCGCCGAGCGGGTCCATGTACCACCGCTTCCCCGGCCGTACGGCCCTGCTCGCCGAGGTGTGGCTGCGGACCGTGGAGCGCTTCCAGGAGGGGCATTTCGCCGCACTCGGCAGCGCCCCCGACCCCCACCCGGCCGCCCGCGCGGCCGCCCGGCACGTCATCTCCTGGAGCCGCGCCCACCCGCAGGAAGCCTCGCTCCTCCTCTACGGCGCCGAGGAGTTCGGCCGCGCCGGCTGGTCCGAGGAACACAAGGAGCGCGCGGACCTCGGCAACCGACGCGTGCTCGACTCCATCGGCTCCCTCGCCGAAACGCTCGGCGCGGCGGGCCCCCAGGACCACGAGCGCATCACCCTGGCCCTGATCGACCTGCCGCTGTCCGTGGTCCGCCGCCATCTGCGCGCCGGACAGCCGCTGCCACCGCACGCGGAAGACCTCACCGAGGAATGCACGACGGCTCTGCTGGCTGTCGCCCAGCCCGTCGCCGCGGGGGCCGGGAAGGCCTCGTCACGCCCCGTCAACACGGCCACCACCCGATCGGACACCGACAACGAGGCATGACCCGCCTCCGATGAGGTGTCCGGCATCCCCGGCTTCAGGGCACCGGCCGGGACGGCACCGGCCCCCTTCGCGCGGAAGCGAAGGGGGCCGGATGTCACGAGGCCTGAGAACTGCGCGGAGCTACACCGTCAGGCCTTGGCCACCGAGGCGACGAGCGCCTGACGGACGGCACAGTACCAACTAGCAGGACCAGTAGGGCAGTTGGGGCCGTCGACGTTGCGGGAGAGCGCGTATTCCCAACCGGCGGCACCGGCGAAGTCCGGGTACTTGTCGGCGAGAGCGCGCAGGGTCCGTTGGAGGACCGGCATGTCGACGTAGCCCTCGCAGTCCAGGTTGTCGTTGGTGATGCCGGCGGCGACGACCTTGGACGCGGGGAACTGGTTCCGGATGACCGCGTCGTAGTCGGCGGTGTCGGCGAGGCTGCCGTTGCCGCAGTAGAACTGGGTGTTGTACCAGCGGATCAGGGGGCCGACCTGCTTTTCGAGCGTGCGGTAGTCGAGGAAGGGGAGGTTGCTGCCCTCGGGCATGGTGAGCTCGCCGGGCCCCGGGGCAAGGGTGATCAGGAAGTCCGGCCCGAAGTCGGAGCGCAGCTGACGGATGAGCCTCTCGGCGGTCGCCTCGTGGAACGCTTCCTCGACGTCGAGGTCGATGCCGTCCAGCCGGTACGTCCTGAGGGCGTCGCGGACGGGCGGGTAGTACGTGCCGAAGTCCTTGTCGAGCAGCCCGTACGTCCCCTGCGCGGCGCCGCCGAGGAGAGCGGTGACCTTGACGCCCTTCGCCTGCACCGAGGCGATGTCACGCCACATCGGGACGTACTTGGCCGCGGAGGGCGGGTCGTCGTTCAGGGTGAGGATCGGGTACTGGGCGGGATCGTTGAGGTGGAACGCGGCCACCTCCACCACGTCCGCGTGGCCGATCAGGGGCACCGGGGAGACGTACTGGCTGCCGGGGTCACCCGTGGTCGTGCCGGTCTGGTAGAACGCGACGACGTGACGGCTCGCCGACGCCTTCGCCGCGGGAGAGGTGCCTCGCACCCCGTCCGGGTGTCCGTGACTGCTCATGGGCGGGTTCCTCCTGAGTGCTCGGCCACAGCCCTGCTGTGGGTCACCAGGAAGCGTGCCGCCCCGCCCGGGAAGGTCGTACGCATTCCCACCACGCGTCCTGGAATTCCACTCCGCCAGCCCCGTACCACCGCCGCCGCGCATCGGCCCGGCCCGCCGGGTCGAGGCCGGCGAGGTCGGCGTCGCGCTCGGCCCAACGGCTCCCCGCCTCGCCGGCTCGGGGGAGGCTCAGTCGACGCAGAACTCGTTGCCCTCGACGTCCTGCATCACGATGCACGAATCGTGGCCGTCATAGAGCAGTCGCACGCGTACCGCGCCGAGCGCGACCAGCCGGGTGCACTCGGCTTCGAGCGTGGCGAGGCGCTCCTCGCCCACGAGCCCGGTGCCGACCCGCACGTCGAGGTGCAGCCGGTTCTTGACGACCTTGCCCTCGGGAACGCGCTGGAAGAACAGCCGCGGGCCCACACCTGAGGGGTCGATGCAGGCGGACCACGAACCCCGGTCCTCGGCAGGCTGGGAGCGGTCGTACTCGTCCCAGGTGGCGAACCCCTTCGGCGGCGGCGATTCGTACCCCAGCACCTCGCACCAGAAGCGGGCGACCCGCCGGGGTTCCGCGCAGTCGAAGGTCACTTGGAACTTCTTGATCAATGACATAAGCGCACCATAACAGGGGGTCTCTTGCTCATCTCCCGTCAGGAATAAGCATGCTGACGCGAAGCCGGAACCTCGGCTAGCCGATCCGGCGACGGGACTGGACAACGAGCAGGACGGCCCCCTCAGGAACTTCGTCGTCCACCGCGATCCGGACCTCCGTGACCGTGCCGGGCCAGTCCGCGATCAGCTCCTGGCAGATCGCGTCGTTCTCCAGGACGGCCATGAGTTCGCCGCCCCGGACCGTCTGACCGGGCTCCACCAGAACCTCGGCCACGCACCACGGCACGCCCATCACGGCCTGCGCGGTGAACACCGCCGGCCCCAGCTCGCGCCAGGCCGGCGGTACCAGCGGCCCGCCGATGCGCTGCTCGACCTGGTCGAGGGCTGCTCCGGCGCACCTGGCGAACGAGGAGTCGTCCGCCAGGTGCTCGCGCAGCAACGGCCCGACCGCACGGACGTCACCCAGCCGCGCCAGCGTGTCCACCGCTTCGGACCGCGTCTCGGGATCCGCCAGGCACGCGGCGACGGCCTCGGTGTGATCGGCCGAACCGTTCTCGGCCAGACCCCGCAACGCTCGACGGCGGTACTCCGGGCTACGGGTGCGCAGTTGGCGTTCCAGGAACGGCAGGGCTCGCGGATCCTTGATGTACTCCAGCGTCTCCATGAGTGCCGATTCCTGCGCAGGGTCCTCCGCAACCTCGTCGAAGAAGGTGTCCGGGAAGGCACGGGCAAGGTGTATCTGCGCTTCCAAGGGGCGCCGGTAGTCGTCCCGGTCGCGGCGCACGATCTCCGCCATGTCCCAGCCCGGCTCGGCCCGGCCCGCCCGAATGGCGAGGAGCCGACGAAGACTCGCCGGCCCCGCTGCCAGCAGGCTGTCGAGGGCGCGGTCGTCCCCATACAGGTAGTCCGTGAGGAGGCCGTCGATCGCCTCGTGTGCCAGGTCCATGGGGAGTCGGCCAGCTTTCAGTGGAGCAGCGGGTCAGGGTGGGCACCTTCTCCGCCGGACGGCGCCGCCCGGTTGCTCAACCATCGTTCATTGCGGGGGCACTTCCCGACAAACCAAGAAGGGCGTCGAACCGGCCGACGACTCCGACTGCGGACGTGATGGCGGACCCGTGGCAGGGCCCGCCACCGGTGAAGCGCCGCTTCGGCGAGGGAGAACCGGGAGCCACGCAGCCGCGGACGTGCTAGCCGAACGACGTGGTGACGGTGTGGTGGAGGCGGGCGATCTCGGCTTCCCAGTCGGGGACCGCGCGGGCGGGGACCAGGATGACGTGTTCGACGCCGACATCCGCGAACTCGGCCAGGCGCTCGCGCAACGCCCGGTCGCCGCCGACGGCATAGACGTCGCGGCTGGTGCAGCCCTGCTTGTGGGCCGAGACCTCGGCGTCCAGCTCGCGCCGGAGCTCGGGGGTGTCGATGGCGGGCGGCACGTAGACGAGCTGCACCGCGCGGGTGATGTGCTCGGTGCGGCCGAGGCGCTGCTGCTCCTCGTCCATGACCTTCAGGCGCCGGCGGTACTCGGCGGGGGTGATGAACGCGGGGACCCAGCCGTCCGCGAGGGCGGCGACGCGCCGTACGGTCCTCTCCCGGCCTCCGCCCAGCCAGACGGGCGGCACCCCGGCCGGGCCGCTGCCGCTGGACTCCCCGGCGGACTCCCCGACGAGGCGGCGGAGACGGCGGAGGATGTCCTCCAGGGCGGCGGCCGCCTCGGCGGGGTCCCGGATGAGGGCCTCGCGGGGGCCGCCGATGCCGAGCTGGGCGACGAACCGGCCGTTGGACCGCCGGTACAGGTCGGTCAGTTCGCGGACCACGGCGGAGGGTTCCAGGCCGGCGGCGACCAGGACGTGCGGACCGAACACCAGGGCGGACGTCCGGTGGGCCACTTCCCGTGCCAGCTCGAGCGGCGGGGGCATGTCGTCCCCGTTGTTGTTGTAGAACCAGAACGAATCGAATCCGTACTGCTCCACCGCTTCGAGCAATTTCCACAAGTGGTCCCGCTTCACGTCATGGCGTAACGAGGTACCGAAACAGAAGCCGAATTGCAGACCCATGAGACCTCCCTGTCGAGATATTGCCTGCGGGGCACGGCCGCCTGCCGGGCAGGCGGTCGATGAATTGGCGAGAGCCAGCTGAATACCGACTTCAGGTCCGTGATCCACAGGATTTCCCGCTCCTGCCGGACCCTTTCGAACCGTGTCGAAATAAGGGGTGTCCGCTCGTCGCACGCACTCGATGACGCGGATCCGGTGCACCTTCGCCTGGAACGTACCACAGGGGTCAAGCCTTCGAGAAGTACGCCAATCCTGGCCCGAGACTGTTTTACCGAGCCATATAACATCCTTTAACCAACCTTCGCAAGGTCCACAGGTTTCACCCAAATCAACGGTGCGATTCGCCCCAAAGTGCACCCTGACACCGGCCCCGAGGCGGCAGGAGCGCCGGCGGAAGCGCCGGATCCGGTGTCGGGAGAGGCGGACGCAGCCCTATGTCCAGAAAGTCGCCCTCCTCGCACCTGCGAGAATAAGACATTCCGTTTGGTCGTTCTTGAAAAATTCCCAGGGCACATACAGACTCGTTTCGTGAACGGACCCCGGCATGCCGGAGGTCCGACCCGGGGCACCGATCCCCGAGGGCGCCGACCGCACCTTCAGGTACGCGCCCCCGGTTCCCCTCTCAATTCGCCGTCACCGGCATCCGCCCGCTCACGGGCGAACTCTTCGAGTTTTCAGAGCCCCATGCCCGGATGGCCGCACAGCGACATTCTTTCTCTCGACACCCCGCACTCGGACCACCGGCCGAGTGCCGCCAGCACGTACGGAAGGGGCAACCGAAGTGAACAGGAGCGACCTGGTTTCGGATTCGGGTCCGGCATCGGATGCCGAATTCGCATTCCCGCTCTCGGCCCCGGAGTTCGGTATCTGGCTCACCTGTCGGGACCAGCCGGAGTCCTTCAACATCCACCGCGTCTGGGAACTGCGCGGGCAGCTCGACGAGCAGGCCCTGAAGGGCGCCGTCGAGGAGACCGTCGCCCAACACCCCGTGTTCGCCCGCCGGCTCGTCGACGAGGACGGCGTGCCCTCCTGGGTTCCCGGCGCGCCGCAGCCGCGATGGACCGCGGTGGACACGGCCGCGGTGGACACGGCCGCGACGGCCGACGCCGCGCCCTGGGCGCCCGTCGGGCGCCACCGGTTCGACCTGAGACGAGACTGCCCCGTCCGCGTCGACCTGTTCCGGCACCGACCGGACCACCACGTGCTCTCCCTCCTGGTGCACCACATCGCGTGCGACGGGGCGTCGCTGGAGAACCTGCTGGCGGACATCGGTGCCGCGTACAACGCCCGCACCACCGGCGGGCCCCCCTTCACACCGGAACCAGCACCGGCACCGCCCACGGCAGCGGCAGCGGCCCCGCCCACGGCACCTGGCCCGCCCGCGCCGGCGGAACCCTCCCGCTTCTGGCCCCTCGAACTGGCGGACGCCCAGTGGCCGGAGGCCCTGCCACGCACCCCGGGCCCCCGGACGGCCGAAGCCGACGTCCTGGTGCTCCCGCTGCCCCCGGACGAGGCCGGCGCGGTGCGCGCGGCGGCCCGCCGCCTGCGCGTCACCCCGTACCTCATGGGACTCGCCGCCCTCTACGCGGCGTTCGCCACGCAGGGCAACGCCCCCGACGTCATGGTCGCCACGCCCTTCGCCTCCCGGACACCGGCCACCGTGTCGCTGGTCGGCTGCTTCGCGCGGATGGTCCCGCTGCGGCAGCGGTGGCCCTCGGGAGCCTCCGGCGCCGAGCTCTGCGACGGTGTGCGGCGGACCGTCGCCGAGGCGCTGTCCCACGCCCACGAGCCGATCCACGAGAGCGCGGACCTCTTCGACGCCGCGGCGCCCGGACTCACCGTCAGTTTCCAGCTGCGGGACCCCCTCCCGGGGCCGGCACTCGGCGGGCTCGCCGTCCGCGCGATGGAAGCGGTGCGTGAGCCGGCGGCGGCACCCGTCGCCGACACACCGGAGGCGCCCGGAGCGACTGAAGCGACTGAACCCCCAGGGAGCCCTGAAGTCCCCGATGCCCTCGAAGCTCCCGGAGCCGCTCCCCCCGCCGAGCACCCCGGCGCGACGAACGGCCTCACTCGCTTCGACCTCGAATTCGACCTCTGCTTACGGGCGGACGACGCCTCGGTGACGGTGACGCGCCGGATGCGCGGCGGCACGACCCGCGCGGCCGCCGCCGAACTGCTCGCCGTCTACCGCCGGGTCCTGCTCGCCCTCGCCCGCGACCCCGGGGCACCGCTGCCCCGCTCGACGAGCGCGGCGACGCCGTCCCTGATCGTCGCGCCGGCCGATCCGTCGGAGCACGCGCAGCCCCTCATGGAGCGGTTCGACGCCTGGGTGCGCACACAGCCCCGGCGGCCCGCGGTGCGGTGCGGCGACGACCTCCTCACCTTCGCCGGCCTGGACCGCGAGGTCGCCCGGCTCGCCGCCGCCCTGCGCCGCCACGGCGCGGGCCCGGGCACCGCGGTGGGCGTCCTGCGTGAGCGGGGCGTCGCCCTGGTCGCGTCCGTGCTGGCGGCGTGGCGGGTGCGGGCCCACGTCGTCGCCCTCGACCCCTCCCAGCCCGACTCCCGTCTCGCCTACGTCGTGGCGGACACCGGCACCCGTGTCGTGCTGTGCGATCCCGCGTCGCGCCACCGGCTCGACGCGTCGCTCACGATCGTCGACGAGGACGCGCACGACGAGACCCCGGACACCGAGGATCCGCACGACGAGGCCCCGGGCACCGGGGACCCAAACACCGAAGACGCCCGCCCCCACGATCTGGCGTACGTCCTGCACACCTCGGGCACCACCGGCCGCCCCAAGGGCGTCATGGTCGAGCACCGGGGCCTCGCCGTCCTCGTCGACGCGCAGCCGGCCGGAGCCGGGGCCGCCCGGGTCGGCGTCACCGCCGCCGTCTCCTTCGACGTCTTCTTCCAGCAGCTCCTCTACCTCTTCCGGGGCAGCTGCCTGGTAGTGGCCGACCAGGCCACGTACCGCGATCCGCAGGCGCTGGTGGAGTGGGTCGAGCGCAACGACGTGCGCCTGCTCAGCACCTCGCCGTCGATGTTCGCCGCCATGCGCCCTTTCGGCGTCGAGGAGATGTTCCAACGCACCGGCCTGGAGCTGGACTTCGGGGGCGAGGCGGTCGACGCCACGACCTGGCACAGGCTGCGCGAGCTGGGTGTGAGGGGGTCCAACGGCTACGGTCCGACCGAGGTCACGATCCAGACCACGTGGTGCGGTTTCGACGAGTACGGGACCCCCAGCATCGGCCGGCCCCTCGACGGCACCTCGGCCTACGTCCTGGGCGCCGACCTCCGCCCCGTGCCGGTCGGTTCCCGCGGCGAGCTGTATCTCGCGGGGCCGCTGGTCACCCGCGGCTACCTCAACGCGCCCGCTCTCACGGCCGAGCGCTATCTCCCGGACCCCTTCGCCCCGGCACCCGGCGCCCGGATGTACCGCACGGGGGACCGCGTCACCCTCGGTGCCGACGGACACCTGATCTACCACGGCCGGACCGACCACCAGCTGAAGGTGCGCGGCCAGCGGGTCGACCCGTACGAGGTGGAGGAGGTGCTGCGCGCCGCGCCGGGCGTCCAGGACGCCTACGTGGCCCGCCGGGGCCCGACCGGGACGGCGGGGCTCCTCGCCTGGGTCACCCTCCGCCGCCCCGGGCCGGTTCCGGTGCCGGGGGAGCTGCGCGGCCTCGCGGCCCGGCGGCTGGCGCCCGCCGCGGTGCCCGCGCACATCGAGGTCGTCGACGCGTTCCCGCTCACGCTCAGCGGAAAGGTCGACGAGCGTGCCCTGCCCGTGCCCGCGCCCGTGCGGCCGTCGGACGGCGGCGCGGACCCCGTCGTCCGGCTCTGGGCCCTGACGCTCGGCCGCCCGCCCGCCTCGAACGGGGACAACTTCTTCTCCTGCGGCGGGAGTTCACTGGACGCGGCCCGGCTCGTCGCCGAGGTCAACCAGGAGTGCGGGGTGCGCGTCGACCTCGCCTCGTTCTTCGGCGACCCCACACCGGAAGGGCTGCGGCACCTGATCGCGCGGGCCGCGCCCGCCGGCGGCGAGGGCCCGTCCACGGCTGCGCCCGCCGGTCTGTCGGCCGCCCAGCGGCGGCTGTGGCTGCTGCACCGGGCGGAGCCGGACAGCCATGAGTTCACCGTGTACTGGGCGCTGCGGCTGAGCGGTCCGCTGGATCCCGCGCGCCTGCAGTCGGCCTGGCACGACGTGCTCACCGCCCACCCCGAGACGCGGCTGCGGGTCATCGACGACGACGTGGCCCCCGGGCGCGGGCAGTGGCCCCTCACAGCGTTCACCGTGAGCGTGCGGGACGTCCCCGGTCACGCCCTGGCGGAGCACCTGCGGCGCGTGGCCCACCGGCCCTTCGACCTGTTCGAGGAGCCCTTGGTCGAGCTGCGGGTGCTCAGGACCGGCGCCGAGGACCACGTACTGGTCTTCGTCGGCCACCACCTCGTGCTCGACCGCCGCTCCACGGAGCTGATCACCGAGCAGCTGCTGAGCCGGCTGGCCGGCGGCCCGGCGCTCCCGCCCGCCCCGGCGGGCGCCGTCCCCGGGCCGTCGCCCGCCGAGGCCGAACGGCTGCGCCGGTTCTGGGCCGAGGAGCTCGCCGGCGTCTCCGCGCACTCACCGGTCGCCCTCGGCGGGCCTCGGCCGGGCCCGCACCGGCGCACCGCGGCGACGGTCGGCGTCCCGCTGGACGCGGCGCAGTGGCGGCGCGTGACGGAGGCGGCGCGGACTCACCGCACCACGGCCCTCGTCCTCGTCCTGTCGGCGTTCGCGGTCACGGCCGACCGGTACGGCGCGGCGGGCGACGTCCTGGTCGGTACCACCATGGACGTCCGACCGCCCGGCTTCAGCGAGACCGTCGGCCTCTTCGTCAACCCCGTCCCGGTACGGCTGCGCCCCCGCCCCGGCGGCACCGCCGGCGAGGCGGTCGCCCAGGCGCACGCGGCCCTCCTGCGGGCGCACGCGCACCGCGCGCACCCCTTCGACGAACTCGTCCGGGAGCTCGGTCTGCGGGCCGATCCGGGGCAGGCCCCCCTGTTCCAGGTGCTGGTCGACCATGAGCAGCCGGCCACGGCGACGGCCGCGCCGCCCGGCGTCCGCGCCCGCCCGGTGGAGATCCCGGCGGCCATCGCGAAGTACGACGTCGAGATCCTGCTCCGGGAGACCCCTGACGGCGCCCGGCTGGACGTGCTCCACCGCACCGACCGGTGGACGACGGACCAGGCCTGGCAGCTGGCCGAGCGGATCCGCGGGGTGCTGCTCGCGCTGGCCGCCGAGCCCTCCGCGCCGGCCGCGCTCCCCGTGGCACTGGACCCGGGGCGTCTCCCCCTGGAGTGGGGGCGGGGCCCGGAGCCGTTCGCGCCGGTGGTCCCGGTGAGCGAGCTCGTCGCCCGGATCGCCCGGGAGGCGCCGGAGCGGACCGCCGTGGTCGCCGGGGGCGAGCAGTTCACGTACGGGCGACTGCGGGCCGACGCCCTGGACCTCGCCGCCCGGCTGACCGCCCGGGGCGCGGGCCGGGGCGCCCGGGTGGCGGTGCTGACCGAGCGGTCCGCGGGCCTGATGACCGCGCTGCTCGGCGTGCACTTCGCCGGTGCCGCGTACGTCCCGCTCGATCCCCGGCACCCCGACTCCCGCATGGCGGCGTGCCTGGCCGACTGCGGGGCCTCCGCCGTCGTCACCGACGCGGCCATGGCCGGGCGGGCGGCGTCGTTCGGGCTGCCGCTGGTCCCGATACTCCCGCTGCTCCCGCTGTCCTCGGCGGCCGATCTGCGGGCCGACCGGAGCGCCGAGCCGACGGCCACCCGAAGCGCCGAGCCCGCCGTCCCCCTCCCGCCCGGACCGCACGATCCCGCGTACGTCATCTACACCTCCGGCACGACCGGGCGGCCGAAGGGCGTGGTGATCGAGCACGGCACGCTGGCGGCCTCCACGGCCGCCCGCCGCACCGTCTATCCGGGGCGGCCGGTCTTCCTGCTGCTCTCGCCCGCGGCGTTCGACTCGGCCGCGGCCGGCATCTGGGGAACGCTGTCGGCCGGTGGCCGCCTGGTCGTCGCGAGCGACGACGAGGTCCGCGACCCCGAGGCCCTGGTCGCCCTGATCGCCCGGCACCAGGTCGCCCGGCTGCTGTGCGTGCCCTCGCTCCACGCCCTGCTGCTCACCGCCGCCGACCGGGCCGGCCCCGACGCGGTGCGCAGCCTGCGCGAGGTCGTCACGGCCGGGGAGCCGCTCCCGGACGAGCTGCTGCGGCGCCACTTCGCCGTCCTGCCCCGGGTGGCGCTGGTCAACGAGTACGGCCCCACCGAGGCCACCGTCTGGGCGAGCTACCGCCGCTACCACGGGCCGGAGGCCGTCGACATCGGCGGCCCGGTGCCGGGGTACCGCCTCTACGTCCTGGACCACGCCCTGCGCCCCGTCCCCCCGGGGGTCGACGGCGAACTGTACGTCGGCGGCGCGGGCGTGGGCCGGGGGTACGTCGGCCGCCCCGCCGAGACGGCCGGCGCCTTCCTGCCCGACCCGTTCAGCGGCGAGCCGGGGGCCCGGATGTACCGCACGGGCGACCGGGTGCGGTGGCGGGCGCCGGAGGCGCTCGCCTTCGTCGGCCGGCTGGACCACCAGATCAAGGTCCGGGGCCACCGGGTGCAGCCCGCCGAGGTGGAGGCGGCGCTGCGCGGCGCCGAGGGCGTCCGGGAGGCGGCCGTGGTCGCCGACGGCGGCGCGCGCCTCGTCGGCTTCGTCACCGGCGGCGGGCAGCCGGAAGCCGTACGGCGCGAAGTCGCCGAGCTGCTGCCGGAGTTCATGGTCCCCGCCGTCGTCCACGGGCTGGAGCGGCTGCCCGTCACCCCCAACGGCAAGGTCGACCGGCGGGCCCTGGAGCAGGAGGCGGACCGGCGACGGGCCTCGGCGCTCGCCCGGCCCGCCGGGGACGTGTCACCCGGGCACGCGGCGGTCACCGCGGCGTGGCGGGAGGTCCTGGGCGTCGTCGACGTTCCCGGCGACGTCAACTTCTTCGACCTCGGGGGGCATTCGCTGCTGGTGCCGGCGCTCCAGGAGGCCTTGCACCGGCACACCGGCGTCCGGCTGCCGATCCTCGACCTCTTCCGCCACAGCACCGTCGCCGACCTCGCGGCCCGACTGGCGCGCAGCACGACGGCCGCGCCGCCCGCCCCCGGGGCGGAACCACCGCCCTCAGCCGGGTCGTCCCGTCGCCGACGCGGCGACGCGGCCCGTACGCTCCGCGACCGCCGCGCCCAGGAGGCCGACCGATGAACCGCGACCGTTCCCTCGACATCGCCGTCACCGGCATGACGGGGCGCTTCCCCGGAGCGGCCGATCTGGCACAGCTGTGGCAGGCCCTGCGCGACGGGCGGGTGCTGACCCGGCGCCTGAGCCGGGAGGAACTGTCGGCCCGTGGCGTCCCCGCGTCCCTCGCCGACGATCCAGCCTACGTCCCCGTCCACGGGCCGCTCGACGATGCCGACCGCTTCGACCACGAGTTCTTCGGCATCAGCCCCCGCGAGGCCGGGCTGACGGACCCGCAGCACCGGCTGCTGCTGGAGTGCGCCTGGGCCGCCCTGGAGGACGCCGGCCACAGCGTCACGGCCGGCGACGGGCTGCGGACGGCGGTGTACGCGGCCGCCAGCGGCAGCGGCCATCTGCGGGCCCTCCTGGCCTCCGGCTCGCTGGCGCCCCCGGAGTTCGAGGAGGCGCTCCTCGTCAACGAACGCGACTTCCTCGCGACGCGCATCGCCTACAAACTGGGGCTGACCGGGCCCGCGCTCACCGTCCTCACGGCCTGCTCCTCCTCGCTCGTCGCGGCCCACCTGGCCGTCCAGGCGCTGAACAACGGGGAGTGCGACCAGGCCCTGGTGCTCGCCGCGTCGGCCAACGCCCCCCAGGCGGGGCACCTGCCGATGGCCGGCGGAGTGATGTCGCTCAGCGGGCACTGCCGCCCCTTCGACGCCTCGGCGGACGGCACCCTCGGCGGCTCGGGGGCGCTGGGCGTCGTCCTGCGCCGCCACGAGGACGTGGCGGGCGGCCCGCTCCCCCTGCACGGAGTGCTGCTGGGCTCCGCCGTCAACAACGACGGCACCGCCAAGGCGGGCTTCCTCGCACCGTCGGCGGCGGGCCAGGAGCAGGCGATCCGCGCCGCGCTCGCCGCCGCCGACGTCAACGCCGCGTCCGTCGGCTACCTGGAGAGCCACGGCACCGGCACCCGCGTCGGCGACCCCATCGAGTGGTCCGCCGCCTCGTCGGTGTACCGATCGCTGGGTGCCGCTCCCGGCAGCATCCCGGTCGGCGCGCTCAAGGCGACCATCGGCCACCTCGACGCCGCCGCCGGACTCGCCGGGCTGGTGAAGGCACTGCTGGTGCTCCGGCACGGGTACGTGCCCGCGCTTCCCGGGCTGAGCCGGGCCAATCCGCTGCTGGAACGGGAGGACTCGCCGCTGTCCCTGCCCACCGAGGCCGGGCCGTGGCGGGGCCCGCAGCCGCGCCGGGCCGCCGTGAGCTCGTTCGGCGTGGGCGGGACCAACGTGCACATGCTGGTGGAGCAGCCGCCGGAGCCGGCCGCCGCGCCGCCCGCCCCGCCACCCGGGCGGGAACGGCTGGTGGTGCTCTCCGCGAAGGACCCGCGGGCCCTCGCCCGCATGCGGGAGCGGCTCGCCGCGCACCTGGAGGACGCCGAAGCCGCCCCCTCGCTGGCGGACGTCGGCCGGACCCTCACCCGGCGGGCGGAACTCCCGTACCGCTCCTCGGCGGTGGGCGCGAGCGTGGCCGAGGTCGTGGCGGCGCTGCGGGCCCCGGCCGAGCCGGCACCGGAACCCGCCACGCACCCCGCCCCGGCGCTGCTGCTCTTCCCGGGGCAGGGAACGCAGTTCCCCGGCATGGCGGCGCCCTTCGCCGCCGCCCTGCCCCCGTTCGCCGACGCGCTGGACGCCTGCCTGGCCGCCTTCTCCCCCGGGCTCGCCCGCGAGGTCGACGAGGCGCTGCACGACGCCTCCTTCCCCGCCGAACGGCTCGCCCGGACGGCGCTCGCCCAGCCCGCGCTCTTCGCCGTCGAGTACGCCGCCGGGACGGCGCTGCTCGCCCTGGGCCTGGTGCCCTGCGCGCTGCTCGGGCACAGCCTGGGGGAGATCACGGCGGCGACCCTGGCCGGCGCCCTCGCCCTCGACACCGCGGCCCGCCTGGTGGCACGCCGGGCCCTGCTGATGCAGGACTGCGCCCCGGGCGCGATGGTCTCCCTGGCCTGCGGCGAGGCCGAGGCCCGGGCCCTGCTGGCCGAGACCGGCGCCGAGCTGGGCGTCGCGGCGGTCAACGCCGCCACGAGCACCGTGCTCGCCGGGCCCCCCGAGGCGGTGGCGGCCTTCCGGGAGCGGATCGGCGACCGGTACGCGGCCAAGGTGCTGCGGTCGTCCCGCGCCTTCCACTCCCCGCTGATCGAACCGGCGGCCGAGGCGCTGCGGGGCACACCGGCGGCCGCCGAGGTGCGCCCCGCCGCCCTGCCGTGGATCGAGAACACGGAGGGGCAGCTGCTGCCCGAGGGCTCGCTCACCGACCCCGGCCACTTCGCCCGGGCCGCGCGCCGGCCGGTGCGCTTCGCGGACGCGCTGGCGACGGCCCGGGCGAAGTTCCCCGACGCCGTCGCGGTCGAGGTGGGGCCCGGCCGGGTGCTGAGCGGCTTCGCGGAAGCCGCCGGGCTGCCCGCGATCCCGCTGCTGGGCTCCTCGCCGCCGGCCCCCGCCGCGCACGCGCACGCCCCGGCCGCTTCCACCGCCCGCCCGGTGCTGGCGGCGATCGGCCGGCTGTGGTGCTCCGGCCTCCCCCTGGACCTCTCCCCGCTCCAGGCGCCGGGGCGCTCCGTCCCGCTGCCGACCTATCCGTTCCACGGCCCGCGCCACCCGGTGCCGGCCGCCCCGGCGCCCGGAGCACCGCCCGGACCACCCGCCCGGGCGACCTTCGCCGACGCGGCCGAGCCCGTCGCGGACACCCCCGTCGCGATCCTCCGCGCCCTGTGGGCCGAACAGCTGGGGGTGACCGACGTGCCCGACACGGCCGACTTCTTCCAGCTGGGCGGCGACTCGCTCACCGTGGCCCGGCTGGCGCGCGGGATGAGCCGCCGGTTCGGCGTCGACGTCCCCGTCGGCGAGCTGTTGCGGGCCCGGTCCATCGGGCTCCAGTACGCGCTGGTCGAGCGGTTGATCGCCCAGCAGATCCTCGACGAGGCCGGGGAGGAGCTCGGATGACCGCCTCGCCCCTCGACCGCCTCACCCCCGGGCAGCGCGCCGAACTGGCCGCCCGGCTCCAGGGGCGCAGCCCCGCGGCCGTGCCACCGGCGGCTTCCGTACCGGCACCGGCGCCTTCGGAACCGGCGCTCCCGCCCCGCCCGGAGGCCGTGGCCGGCAGCCACCCCCTCTCCGTCACCCAGTACCGGATGTGGCTCGCCGAACAGGCGTCCCCCGCCGCGTCGGCGGCCTACACCGTGCCCCTGGCCCTCCAGCTCGCGGGCCCGCTGGACATCGACCGGCTCTGCGTATGCCTGGACGCCCTCGCCGCCCGCCATCTGGCCCTGCGAACCCGTTTCGGCCAGGAGAACGGGGTGCCCCGGCAGCGCTTCGACCTGCCCGCCCGCATCCCGCTGGAGGTGCGGCAGCTGCCCGCGGGAGCGCCGGAGCGGGACCGGGCACTCGACGCCGAGGCGGCGCGCCCGTTCCGCCTGGACCGGCCCCCGTACGTCCGCGCCGTCCTGCTGGCCCAGGGGCCGCAGCAGCACACCCTCCTCCTGACCTTCCACCACGCCGTCTGCGACGGATGGTCGTTGGGGGTGCTGATCGACGACCTGCTGGACGCGTACGCCGCCGGGGACGGCCCCGGTTCCGCCCGCCCCGCGCCGGGCGCCCAGCACCTCGACTACGTCCACTGGGAGCAGTCGCCGGACGGACGGGCCGCGCTGGCCGCCCACGCCGCCCACTGGGCCCGCTCCAGCGGCCGCGCCGACGACGGAGCCGACGACGGGGCCGACGACGGGGCCGAACTCCCCTTCGCCGTCGACCCGACCACCACGGAACACGCCACAGCACAGCACGCCGCCCGGATGCCGCACGCCGAGCTGGCGCTGCCCCCGGACCTCACCCGGCAGGTCCACGCGTTCGCCCGGCGGCACGCCTGCACGGCACACGCGGTGTGGCTCGCCGCGTTCGCGGCCACCTGGAGCGCGGTCACCGGCACCCGGACGGCCTCCGTGAGCGTTCCCACCGCCAACCGGGCGGCGGAGCGCTACGACCTCACCGTGGGCGCCTTCGTCTCCGCGATGCCCCTCGCCCTGCCCCTGCCCCCCGCGCTGGGCTTCGCCGCGCTGGCCCGGCGGACCGGCGAGCAGCTCCTGACCGGCTCGCAGCACCCGACCCTCCCCCTGACCTCCGACGACACCGCCGTGCCCGTACCCGCCGCCGCCTTCGTCCTGACCCACGAGGACAACCGGCCGCGCCCGGCCGGCCCCCTCACGGTCACCCCCCTGCCGGTGCGCGTCCAGGGCGACCAGGGCGCGTTGACCGTGCAGCTCACGGAACACGCCGACACCGCCGTCGTCCGGCTGACCGGCTCCCCGCAGCACTACACCGACGCGGCCCTCGCCCGGCTCGGGCGGGCCTACCGACGCTGCCTCGCCTCCGTGCTCGCCGCCCCCGACGCACCGCTGGCCGCCCTGGACGCACGCGACCCGGCCGAGCGCGCGACCATCGCGGCCGCCTCGACGGCGCCGCCCGCGGCCGGGGCCCGCCTGCCCTACGAGGCCTTCGCGGACTGGGCGCGGCGCACCCCCGAGGCCTTCGCCGTCCGGGACGCCGCCGACGGCCACCTCACCTACCGGGCACTGCACGAGCGCGCCGAGCGCGCGGCGGCCCACCTCGCCCTGGCCGGGGTCGGCCCCGGCTCGGCGGTGGCCCTGGACGTACCGGCGGGCGCCGACTATCCGACGCTGGCCCTGGCGGTCTGGCGGCTCGGCGGCTGGATCATCGCGCTGCGCCCCGACGACCCCGCGGAACGCCGCCGCGCCCTGCTGCGCAGCGCCCGGGCCGACTTCCTCGTCCGCACGGCCGACGCCCCTGGGCACGACGCCGACAAAAACCACACCACCGGGCACGACGCCGACGGCGGCCCGCCGGGGAGGGCCCTGCGGACGATCCGGCTCCCCCGAGGGGGCGCGCGGGAGCTCCCGGCCACCGGCGCGGCGGTGCCGCCCGTGGCCCGCACGGGCCCGCAGGACCTGGCCTACGCGGTGTTCACCTCCGGCACGACCGGTACGCCCAAGTGCGTCCCGGTGCCGCTGGGCGCGCTGGCCAACGAGCTCGCCTGGCGCCGCGAGGCGATCGGCCTCGCCGCCCCCGACCGGGTGCTCCAGACCATTCCCCTGGTCTTCGACCCATCGCTGTGGCAGTGCTTCGGACCTCTGGTCGCCGGGGCCGGCGTGGTCTTCCCCGGCGTCGACCTCGGGGCGCATCCGGCCGCCCTCGTGGAGGCCGCCCTTGAGCACTGCGCGACCGTGGTCGACGTCGTCCCGTCCCTGCTCGCGGCCCTGGACGACGAGGATCTGCGCCGGCTGCCGGCCCGGGTCGTCTTCTGCGGCGGGGAGGCGCTGCCCTCGGCGCAGGCCGACCGCTACCTGCGCGTCGGCCGCGGTGAACTGCGCAACCAGTACGGGCCGTCCGAGGCCTGCATCGACGCCACGTCGTACCGGTGCGCGGCGGGGGCCGAGGGCGGCACCGCCCCCGTGGGCCACCCCGTCTCCGGCGTGCGCCTGCACATCCTCGACGGCGCGCTGCGTCCGGTGCCGATCGGTGTCACCGGCGAGCTGTACATCGGCGGCACCGGGGTGGCGCGCGGCTACCGGGGCCGTCCGGCCGAGACCGCGGCCCGGTTCCTGCCCGACCCGGCCGGTCCCCCGGGCTCGCGGATGTACCGCACCGGGGACCGGGTGCGGTGGAACGCCGACGGGAGCGTGCAGTTCGTCGGCCGCAGCGACAACCAGGTCAAGGTGCGCGGCCACCGGGTGGAGCTGGAGGAGGTGGACCGGCACGTCGTGGACGCGCCGGGGGTGCGGGAGGCGGCGACCGTCGTCGTCGGGGAACGCGTCAGCCGCCTGGTGGGCTTCGTCACCGGCGAGCCCGCCCCGGACCCGGCGGCGGTGCGCGCCCATCTGGCCCGTACCCTCCCGCCGTACATGGTGCCCGGCGAGATCCGGGTGCTCCCGCGGCTGCCGGTGACCGCCAACGGCAAGGCGGACCGCCGCGCGCTGCTGGCCATGGTGCGCTCCGCGCGCACGGCGGCCGGCCCCGCCGCCGCCCACGACCGGGTGGCCGCCGCCGTGGTGGAGGCGTTCGCGGCGGCGCTCGACCGGCCGTCGGCCACCCTGGACGACCATCTCTACGACCTCGGCGGGGCGTCGCTGGGGGCGGCCCGGATCGCCTCCGTGCTGAGCCGGCGCCTCGGGGTGGAGGTCCCCGTGCGCGCCGTCCTGACGCATCCGCTGGCCGCCGAACTCGCCACCGAGGTCAGGACGTTGCTCGCCACCGCGCGGCCGCTTCCCGCCGACGGCGCCGGAGCCGACGGTTCCCAGACGCCCGAACAGCTCTTGGTGGCCCAGCAGGAACGGGCCCTCGGACACCCCGCTCCCCCGATTCCACTGCTGCTCAGGCTCGATGCCCCCGTGGATCCGCAGGACGTGGAGCGGGCGGTCCGCGCACTGGTCGCCCGGCACGAGGCCCTGCGGCCGACAGCCCCGGAGGCGACACCGGGGGCCGCCGGAACGGGACAGCACGACGCGTGGCGGCCCTGCCCCGTGGCCCCGCTGCCGGACCGGCCCGCCCAGGTCCACTGGGACACCGCACTGGTCGAGCGGCCGCTGCCCGCAGGATCACCGGGGCTGGAGGTCGTCCTGCTGGCCGGGGAGGACGGCACCGTCCGGCACCTGCTGCTGAGGCTGGCCCGCCACCGGGGCGACGGCGCCTCCGTGGGCATCCTCGCCGACGAGCTCCTCGCCCTGCTCGCCGGCCGCGACCTGCCCCGACCGGCCCCGCGCTACAGCGACTACGCCCGCGCCAGGGCCGTCCGCCGCACGGCCCGACGCACCGAGCTGGAACGGTACTGGCGCACCAGCCTGGGCCCGGTCCCCCCGGACCCGTTCGCCGAGCGCCGCACCGGCCCGAGGACCTTCCGCAACCACGGGGTGCGGAAGGTCCTCCCCGCCGACGCGTACGCACGCCTCCAGCAGGCGGGCCGGACGGCGGGGACGACCACCACGGCCGCCTTCCTCGACCTGCTCGGCCGGATCGTCTCCCGGATGTCGGGCGACACGTCCACGGTGATCGGCATGCCGGTCTCCCACCGCTCGGCGGCCACCGAGGAATCGCTCGTCGGCCGCGCCGTCGACCTGCTGCCGGTGGTGCTCGGCGCCACCGGGGCCGGCCACGCCCACCGGGCGCTGCTGTCGGCCCTGGACCACGCCGACCTGCCGCTGCTGCACATCGCCGAGCTCGCCGATCCGGTCGACCCCGCGGTCCGGCCGCCGGTCTGCGCGGCCGGGCTGGTCGTCCACGGGCCGGAGGAGAACCCGGCCGTGGTGCCGGACGACCTGCCCCACGACACCGTGCCCGAGCACTGGGCGGACCTCGACCTCGTCCTCCACGTGCAACCGGCCCGCTCGGGAGGGTGTTCGGTGCTCCTGACCGGAGCCGTCGGCCTCTTCCCGCAGGCCGAACTGCGCGGGCACCTCGCCCGGGCCCTGGCGGAGCTCGAACCCGACCAGAGCTGAGCTACGCCCCAGCCGCACCTCCCGCGCGGTGCGCCCGTCGCGCCCGTGCCCCGACCGCCCGCTCTCCGGCACATCCGACACATCCGACACAAGGGGAAAAGTCATGGACGAAGAGCAGAAGTACCTGTTCGACCTGCGCGGCTACCTGGTCCTGGAGGACGTCCTCTCCGCGCGGGAACTCGCCGCCGTCAACGCCGCCCTCGACGGCCACGGCCTGTGGGAGGGCGAGAACAAGCTCGGATACCCGCTGCTCAAGCGGTACAACCCGTTCATCGCCAACGCCGGCCCGCTCCACACCACCCCGCGCCCGGTGCGCGACCTGATCAGCCACGAGAAGGTGCTGCCGCACCTGGAGGAGGTGCTCGGCGCCGACCTGCGCTACGACGAGGGCCAGGTGCTCTACGCCCGCAAGGGCGCCGGAGCGCTGATCCTGCACAACGGCAACACCCCGTGGGAGTACCCGCCGCTGACCTACCAGGTCCGCGACGGCCGGATCTACGGCGGACACCTGATCGTCGCGTTCTGCCTCACCGACGCCCTCGCCGACCAGGGCGGCTTCGCCGTGGTCCCCGGCAGCCACAAGTCGGCCTTCGAGATCCCGGAGGACTTCCAGACCTGGCAGAAGGTCGGCGACTGGGTCTCCCGCGTCCCGGTCAGGGCCGGCTCGGTGGTCCTCTTCGCGGACACCGCCACCCACGGCAGCTGGCCCTGGGCCGCCGACTTCGAACGCCGGGTCGTCTTCTGCCGCTACACCGCGGGCATGGTGCAGCACACCGCTCCCGCGCCCGTGCCCGAGGACCTCCCGGGCGAGGAGTGGACCCCGGTCGAACGCCGGCTGCTCCGCCCGCCGTTCGCCTGGCACTTCCACGACCGGGGCAGGGGCTACACGGAGCAGCAGCGCACCTCCGTGCGCACCGCCGAGGGCTGGACGATGAACGACCACTCCCAGCAGATCATCACGCTCGCGGAAGACGCGGAAGAGTCCGCCGAGGGGCGGGGTTAGCCATGGCGAGCATCACCGTGAGTTCGGTCGGCTACGAGGAGTTCGACCAGGAGCTCGGCAGCGACCCCCTGGGGCTGATGACACGGCTGCGCGACGAGGGGACGGTCAGCGCCGTCCCGCTGGACGACGGCACGCGGCTGATCGTCGCGGCGGAGCCCGCCGTCGCCGCCGCGGCCCTCGCCCACGGCACCCGCAACCACCGCGGGCTGCTGCGCGAACTGGTGGGCAGCGGACTGTTCGTGGTCGCCTCCGGGGAGCAGTGGCGCCACCGCCGCGCCCTGCTGCGCCCGATGTTCTCGGCCCGGGCCGTGGCCGAGTTGCACACCCTGGTGCTGGAGAGCACGGAGGACTTCGTCCGCCGTCGGCTGCTGCCCGGGGCGGGCCGCGAGTTCGACCTCGGACACACCCTCCAGCAGCTGAGCATCGAGATCATCCTCCGGCTCGTGGACCCGGAGCTGACCGGCGCCGAACTGGCCTCCCTGGCCTCGACGGTGGACACGGCCGTCCACTACCTGGACCGGCGGCTGTTCGCCCCGGAGACCGTCACCGACGCGGACGGCGAGGCGTTCGCCCGGGACAGGGCGGTGCTGGAGGAGTTCATCGCGCACCGGGCGGCCCAGGCGCCCGCGCCGGCCACGGCCGACGGGGTCCTGCCGTCGCTCGTCGCCGCCCTGCACCAACGGGGGGACACGCTCGGCAACCGCCCCGAGGACGTGCTGCGCGAGGAACTGATGTCGATCTTCGTGGCCGGCGTGGAGACCATGGGCACCCTGCTCACCTGGACCTTCCACAACCTGGCCGGCTCTCCCCCCGCCCTGGCCCGCACCCTCGACGAGGTCCGCTCCACCGACCTCGGCACCCTGCGCGCCGCGCCGTCGATCCCCCAGGGGTCCTTGCCGTACACGCTGGCGGTGGTCGAGGAATCGCTGCGGCTGCACCCGCCCGCGTGGGCGCTCTTCCGCCGCATCGACACCCCCGTCGAAGCGGCCGGCGTTCGGCTGGAGCCCGGCGACCTCGTCCTGGCCAGCACCTACGCCATCCACCGCGCCCCGGCCCTGTGGGAGGCGCCCGAGGAGTTCCGCCCGGATCGCTTCCTGGGCCGGCGCCCGCCCGTCCAGCAGTACTTCCCCTTCGGGGCGGGCCCCCACCAGTGCCTGGGGCGGCAGTTCTCGCTGCTGGAGGCGCAGCTCGCCACGGCGACGATCCTCGCGCACGGCCGGTTCACCCTGCTGGGCGACCGGGCCGCGACCGGGCTCCGGCCGGCCATCGCCCTGACCCCGGACCCCAGCCCGCGCGCCGTGTTCACCCCGCACCCCGGCCCCGGCACCGGCCCGTACCCCGGCCCCGGAACCGGCACCGCGACCACCGGCCTCGGCAACGCCCGCAAGCACCCCTCGGGGGCACGATGACGACCGCGCCGCACGCCCGGATCGAGCAGTGCTTCACCGCCGTCGCCGAGGCGTTCCCCGAGCGCGTGGCGTTGGCCGACCGGTACGGCGAGATCCGCTACGGGGAGTTGCTGACGCGGGCGCGCGCCGCGGCGGCGTCGCTCCGGGCGAAGGGCGTCGACTCCGGTACCGCCGTGCTGATCGTCGGGCACGGCGACCGCCGGACCGTCCTCGCCATGCTGGCCGTCCTGATGGCGGGCGGCTGCTACGTCCCGGTGGACCCCCGGTACCCGGCGGACCGCGTCCGGCTCATGGCCGGGACGGCCCGGGCGGCCCTGGCCCTGCACGCCGACCGCCCACCGGTGGCGGACCTGGGCATCCCCGTGCACGACATCCCCTCCCTCACGGAGCGGACCACCACGGCGGTGCCGTCCGCACCGGCCGGCCCCGACGACCTGGCCTGCATCATGTTCACCTCCGGCACCACGGGAGCCCCCAAGGCCGTGGGCGTCACCCACCGGGGGGTCACCGGGCTGGCGCTCGGGGCGGAGTCCCTGCGGCTGGGCCCCGGCGACGGCGTGCTCCTGCACTCCACCCTCGCCTTCGACGCGTCCACGTTCGAGATCTGGTCCCCGCTGCTGGCCGGGGCCCGGATCACGGCCGCGGACCGCCACCCCCTCGCGCTCCACGAACTGGCCGCCCTGCTGGCCCGGCCGCAGATCACCACGGCCTGGCTGACGGCCCCGCTCTTCCGCCTCATGGCCACCCACCACGGCCCGGCGCTGGGCACCCTGCGCACCCTCGTCACCGGCGGTGACACCGTCCCGGCCGGCGCCGCGCGCTCCTTCACCGCCGCCCACCCCGCCACCCGGCTGGTCAACGGCTACGGCCCGACCGAGAACACCACCTTCAGCACCCTGGGGGACGCCGCCGCGTGGGACCGCGAGCACTCCGCCGCGTTCCCCATCGGCACCGCCATCGCGGGAACGACGTGCCACGTCCTCGACGAACGGCTGCGGCCCGTCGCCCCGGGCGCGGAGGGCGAGCTCTTCCTCGGCGGCCCCCGGCTCGCCCGCGGCTACCTGCACGACCCCGCCTCGACCGCCGCGCGGTTCGTGGCCGACCCCTTCTCCGCCCGGCCCGGTGCCCGCATGTACCGCACCGGTGACCGCGTACGCCACCTCCCCGACGGCGCCCTGGACTTCCTCGGGCGCGCCGACGACGAGGTGAAGGTCAGGGGCTTCCGCACCGATCCGGCGGAGGCGGCGGCGGTCCTCGCCGCCGACCCCGCCGTCGACGACGCCGTGGTCATCGCCGGCACCGGGCCCGACGGCGCCGTCCTGACCGCCTTCCTCACCCCGGCGTCCGTCGACACCGACGCGGTGCGCCGGGGCGCGTGGCAGCGGGCCCCGCGCCATCTGGTGGCCGAGCGGATCATCGCGGTCGGCGCCCTTCCGCTGGGGCCCACCGGAAAGGTGGACCGCGCCGCCCTCGCCCGTCTCGCGGACGACGCGGACGACGCGGACGCCCGGACGCACGACGCGCCCGGCACCGCCGCCCCGGGCCACCCCGCACTCGCCGCGGCCTGGGAGTCCCAGACGGGGCACCGCCCGCTGCCCGACTCCGACTTCTTCGCCGACGGCGGCACCTCCCTGGGGCTGATGCGGCTGGTCGAACAGGTGCGCACCCAGCTCGGACCGACCCTCGACTTCGCCCAGCTCTACGCCGCTCCCACGTACGCCGATCTGTGCCGGCTGACCGCCCCGAGCGCCACCCCGGCACCCCACGGCGACCGAGCACAGGAGGCCGTCGCATGACGCAGGTGATGCAGGATC
Organism: Kitasatospora sp. NPDC058492; assembly: GCF_042720685.1. Classification (NCBI taxonomy): domain Bacteria; kingdom Bacillati; phylum Actinomycetota; class Actinomycetes; order Kitasatosporales; family Streptomycetaceae; genus Kitasatospora; species Kitasatospora sp. NPDC058492. The sequence continues at coordinate 15,644 of NZ_JBHXMU010000041.1, read as the reverse complement.
AGGACAATGATCTGGCCAGAATGGACGGCCTGTGGATCCGGGTGATCGAACCCCAGTCGCCCGCCCGGCACGCCCGGGACTTCGCCCAGGTCCACACCTGGCTGCGCCAGTACATCAGCCGGCCCCACGACGAGATCGGCCGCACCGGGCCGGTCTGCCCCTTCATCCCGCCCGCCCTCAGCGGCAAGGACGCCCAGTTCAGCTTCCGCTACGACATCACCGGGGAGGACGCGCGGCAGCTGCGCGAGGCCCTGGAGGCGGAGATGTCCACGTTCGCCCTCGGCACCGAGCGCAGCCGCACCCACACCGGAGCCTCCCTCGACTGCCGCATCGTGGTGCTGCCGGCCACCGGGCCGGAGGGCTGGCGGGTCCTCGACGAGGCGTACGAAGGCCTGAAGAACAGCGCGGTCGCCCACGGGCTGATGGTCGGTCAGTTCCACCCGCACTGCGACGAACGGGCCGTGCGCAACCCGCTCTTCCCCGTCTCCGTGGCCCCCGTCGGCCTGTTCGCGATCCGCCGGATGGCGCCCCACGATGTGCTCTTCTTGTACAAGCACCGCGCCTGGTTCAGGATTTACGATCAGAACTTCCGCGCCCACTACGAACGGGGCCGCGTACGCGACCCGCTCCTGCGCGAGTTGTACGTGACCGCTGTGGAACGTCACGGCCTGCCCGAGCTCGCCCCGAAGGCAAAGGAGAACGACGCGCCGTGACCGAGGACCAGTACCACGTCGTCGTCAACCACGAGGAGCAGTACTCGATCTGGCCCACCTACCACGACGTCCCCCTGGGGTGGGGGACGGTGGGCGAGCCGGCGTCGCGCGAGGACTGCCTGCGCAGGATCGAGGAGGAGTGGGTCGACATGACCCCGAAGTCCGCCCGGCGCCAGGCGGCCCCGGCCGCACCGGCCCCCGCGGGCCCGGCCGGCGCGGCGGGGTCCCCGTGACGGGCACGCTTCCCACGGTCGCCGTCGTCTACGGCAGGGGGTCGGCGGGGCCGGCCGAGATCCTCGGCGCCGCCCGCGGCCTGTGCGACGTGGTCTTCGTCTGCGACCCGGCCGTCCCGGGCGTGGCGCCGCTGCTCGCGGGGATGCGCCGACGGGCCCGGGTCTGCGAGATCAGCGGACACGACACCCCCGCCGCCGAACTGCTGCGCGGGTACGGCCCGGTGGGCATCGTCACCTTCAGCGAGTACTGCCTCGCCGGCACCGCGCGGCTCGCCGAGGCCCTCGGCCTGCCCTACCACCGGCCGGACACCGTCCGGCTGCTCACCGACAAGGCCGACCAGCGCGCAGCGTTCGCGGCGGCGGGGGTCGACCACACCCCGAGCGTCGTGGTGCGGTCCGCCGCCGAGGTCGACACCGCCGTGGCCCGTCTGGGCTACCCCGTGGTGCTCAAACCCCGTACCGGGGCGGGCAGCCAGGACACCGTACGGCTGGCGGACCGCGAGCAGCAGCGGCGCGCCCTGGCCGACGTCGGCCTCGTCCCCGGGCCCGGCCCCGGACCCGGTGACGAGCCGGCGGGCCCGCACAGCGCCCCGCGTGACTTCGTCGTGGAGAAGTACCTGCCCGGGGACCCGACGGTGGCCGGACCGGACTGGGGGGACTACGTCTCCGTCGAGGCCGTCGTGCAGCACGCGGAGGTCACGACCCTCTGCGTCACCGGCAAGTTCGCCCTGGCGGACCCGCTCCGGGAGACCGGGCTGTTCCTGCCCGCCACCCTCACGCCCGCCGTGGAGAAGGACGCCGCCGAACTCGCGGCGGCCGCGGTCCGGGCCCTCGGCGTGACGACCGGGGTGACCCACACGGAGGTGAAGCTCACCCCGGACGGCCCCCGCGTCATCGAGGTCAACGGACGCGTCGGCGGGCGTGCCGTGGGCCTGCTGGACCGGGCGCTGGGCATCGATCTGCTCGCCCTCGCCTTCGCGTTGGCCCTGGAGCGCACCGTCGAGCCCGTCACGGCCCCCCGGCCGGCGGCGGTGACCTTCGAGTACTTCATCGTGCCTCCGCGCACGGTCGGCACCGTCCGGGCGATCGACGGCGCCGACGCCGTACGGGCCCTCCCCGGCGTCGGCGAGGTCGACGTGGCGACGGCCCCGGGGCAGCCCGTCGACTGGCGCCACCCCGCACAGCGTCTGGCGTTCGTCCGGGGCACCGTCGCCACCCATGACGAGCTGCTCCGGCTCATCACATCCGTCCATGACAGATTCCACCTGGAGTTCGCACCCCAGTGAAGAGAACGTTCCCCACCACAGGCCGGCCGCGCACGCCCCGCCGAGAGCGTCGAAGAGCACGTGCCCCGCAGTGTCCCGCAGTCCTTCGTCGTGGAAAAGTGGAACAGCAGAGAGGTAGTCGATGCTCGACAAGGTGCGACAGCCACTGAAACACCGGCCCTTCCGGCGGGTGTGGCTGGGCGAGACCGTCTCCCTGGTGGGGGACTACAGCTTCGAGGTCGCCTTCATCTGGCTGATCCTGAACGAGACCGGATCGACGACCACGCTGGCCACGATCCTGCTCGTCCAGGCCGTCCCCCGGGGCGTGCTGATGCTGGTGGGCGGCGCGGTGACCGACCGGCTCTCCCCGCGCGCCGTCATGTTCTGCTCCCACACGCTCCGGGGGCTCGCCGTCGCCACGCTGGGGCTGATCGCCCTGGCCGACCACGTGAGCACGTGGCACCTCTACGCCCTCGGCGCGCTCACCGGCGTCGCCGAAGCGTTCTTCTGGCCGGCGGCCGGCAGCATCATCCCCTCCCTCCTGCCGCCCGAGCACCTCGCCCGGGGCAACGCGCTCGTCGGCTTCGGAGAGCAGGGGGCCCGGCTGCTGGGGCCGATCCTGGGCGGCGCCCTCGTGGCCGCGGTGGGGACGTCGACCACCATCCTGCTCAACGCCTTCACCTTCTTCTTCGCCGCCCTGACGGTCTTCGGCGCACCCCGCAGACAACCGTCCGACCAGGCGGGCGACCAGTTGGGCGACCAGGCCTCCGACCAGGCGGGCGAGGCCGACGAGGGCGCCAAGTCGTTCACGGCGATCCGCCGGGAGATCGTCGAAGGGCTCCGCTACGCCGGACGCAGCCGGGAGATCCGCACCGTCCTCCTGCTGATCGGCGCGGCGGCCCTCAGCTACAGCGGCCTCTTCAGCGTGGGGCTGCCCGCGCTGGCCAAGACCTTCCCCCAGGGCTCGCTCGCGCTGGGCGTCCTGCTGTCCGCCTGGGGGCTGGGGCAGCTGATCGGCACCATCGGCGCGGTCTTCACCGGGCTGCCGCGCCGCTGGGGGCTGCTCATCATCGGGATGACGCTCTGCGAGGGGACCGCCTTCGTGCTGCTGGGCTTCCTTCCCAGCGTGTGGAGCGCGGCGGTGGTGCTCACCCTGCTGGGGATCGGCGTCGCGTACTCCAGCGACGTCGCGCTGCCGACGTTCATCCAGACCAGGACCCCGACGGACGTGCTGGGCCGGGTCAGCAGCGTGATGGAACTGCCCCGGGCCACGCTGGAACCGCTCTCCATCGCGGCCATGGGCCTGCTGGTCGGCTGGGACATACAGTGGGCGTTCGTGCTGGCCGCGATCCCCATGCTGGCCGTCGGCCTCCACCTGGCCCTCGACCGCGAGGCCCGCGCGCTGAGCACCACGGCCCCGGAGGAGCATCCGGCGGCCAAGGATCCGGACCCCCTCGTCTTATAGGCCCCGCCCGCCGGTGGTGGCCGGTGATCTCGAATGACCGCGCTTTCCGACCGAAATCCCGGATTTCTCGGACAATGCGGCAGAACATCGTTATCGAATCTCCTCCGGAACGAGTTCGGCCTGGGCCACCACCGGGCCGGTGGCGGCCCGGGCCAACGGACGCGGCGGCTCTCTGGTTCACAATTCCGAGCGGAAAATTCGGGAAAGGAATTTCCCCTGGTCAAAGGGGTGCGGCGATACCGGAATTGTGAAGTGTGCATGGCATTTGTTCCTTGCTTACTTGATTCGCGCAAATCCCTTCCGTTCCCGGAGCGAATCTGACAGCATCGTCCGCTATCCGGCGACCGAATGTCGGTGATCACTGCACCGGCATGCCCGCGAGGTGTCCGTCCATGGCCGATATGTGCCTGGATCGGAGCAATGGGTGGGGCCGGGACGCGACCGGGGGGAGAACCTGATGCTCGGCTTCGTCGTGCGCCGACCGTACGGGCGCCGACCGCGCGGGCGACGGCCGCTGGCGGCTGCCGCCCCGCTGCTGTCGGCCTTCCCCACCGGACGCCGCCGTCGAGACGTGGCCACCCGGCTGCGCCACGTGGAGGAGATGTGACCCCCCGGGCCGGCACCACCGTGCCCACCCCTTCGCCCGCGCCCGGAACCGCTCCCGGGACACCCCACCGCCCCGCGCGCTGGGTCCGCACCAGGCTGCGGGCGAACCCGCTGGCCGCGCTGCTCATGGCGGCCCTGGCATTCGTCGCCGTCTTCCTGGCGGCGGCCTTCCCCCGCATCGCGGACCGGGGCGCGGACACCGCGCTCCAGGACTTCGTCAGTCAGAAGGGCCTCAACCAGACCAGCCTGCAGACCACGTCCAAGACGCGGGACGACGACAAGGCCGCCGCACTCGACCGGGTGCAGCAGCAGCTCACCGAGCTGGTCGGTCGGCAGCTGACGCTGACCCAGTCGGGCCAGGCCTACGGCGCCCGCGCCCTGGGCGACCGCGGCATGGGCAATCCGGAGTACGACCGGTTCGCGGAAAGGAGGACCGACCCGGTCCTCGGCCTGCTCTACCTGCACGACCTGGCCGCCCGGGCCACCCTCACCGACGGCACCTGGCCGACCCCCGCCGCCGCCGGCGGTCCGCTGCCGATCGTGATCAGCAAGAAGGCCGCCGAGAGCATCCACATCAAGCTCGGTGACGTCATCGACAACGGCACCGAGGGTTCGGGCGCCAAGCGGACCACCGCGGTGGTCGGCCTGTACCAGATCAACGACCCCCAGGACCCGTTCTGGGACGAGCTCGGCTGCCCGGCCCGCGCCTGCCTGAGGACCGACCCCGAGCACGAGCACTGGATGACCAGCGGATTCGTCGACGGCGACAGCCTGCCCGCGCTGGCCCGCTGGGGTTCGAACGCCGAGAACTTCTGGCGGCTGCCCGTCGACGCCGCCTCGCTGCACGCCGACCAGCTCGACCGCACCCGCGGCATCCTCAGCTCCTTCCTGACCGGGCGCGACGCCACCGCCCTGGCCGACGCGACCCGGCGTACCGACCTGCACACCTCCTCGGGCCTTCCCGAGATCCTCACCCGGGCGAACGACCGCTACCAGGCCTCGCTACCGCTCAGCACGATCGGCCCGGTCGCCGTGGCGGGCGTCGCCACCGTGGTGCTGTTCCTGGCCGCCGCCCTCACCACCGACCGGCGCGCCGCCGAGATCAGGCTGCTCCAGGCCCGCGGCGGCTCCCGTGCCGGGGTGCTGCGACGGCTGATCGCCGAGGGTGCCGTCACCGTCCTGCCGGCCGCCGTGTTCGGAACGGCCCTCGCCCTGGTGCTGCTGCCCACCCCCCGCTGGGACCGCTCGGTGCTGGCGGCCCTGGCCGCGGCCCTGATCGCGCTGCTGGCCTTCCCGGCCCGCGCGGCCCTGCTGTGGGCACGCAGGCGGCCGGCCGGCGGCCGACGCCGACTGGTCGGCGAACTCGCCGTCCTCGCGGTCACCGCCGCGGCCGTGGCGGAGGTCCGGCGCCGGGGCGTCGGTACCGGCTCCGGGCTGGATCCGCTGCTGGTGGCCGCCCCGCTCCTGCTCGCCGTCACCGGCGGCCTGCTGCTGGCCCGCATCGAGCCGATGGTGGTCGGCTGGCTGGCCGCCCTCGTCGGCCGGGGCCGCGGCCTGATCGGCTTCCTCGGCCTGGCCCGCGCCGCCCGCGACAGCTCGGGCCGCCGCCGGCCCTCCGCACTGCCGCTGCTCGCCCTGGTGATCGCCGTCACCACGACCGGCTTCGGCGCCACCGTGCTCGACACCGTCGATCACGCCCGGACCCGCGCCGCGCGCATCTCCACGGGCGGGGACATCGGCGTCTCCCTCCCCGGCTACGCCACCCTGTCCGAGTCGTTCACCAAGGCCGCCGACGCCCTGCCCGGCGTCCGGGCCTCGACCGCGGCCTGGGTCGAGCCCAAAGCCCGCATCGCCGGCGCCGACCAGCGCTACACCGAGGCCTACCTGGTGATGGTGACCGATCCGGCGGCGTACGCCGAGATCGCCCGGACCCTCGGAGCCGGCGGGTTCGACCCGGCGAAGCTGGCCGGGGCGGCCGGCGGCCGGGACACCCCGGTGCCCGCGCTGGTCAGCCGCGACCTGGCCGAGCGCCTGGCCGCAGGGTCGTCCCAGGTGCGCACGCCCAACGGCAACGACCTGCGCCTCACTGTCGCCGGGACCGTCGGCGCCACCCCCGCGCTGCCGGACCCGGGCAGGCCGTTCGCCGTCGTTCCCGCCGGCCCCGCCTGGGAGCGACTGCCGGACGCCAAGCGGGTGAACAAGTGGTTCGCCGTCGGCGAGGTCGACCCCGAAGCGGTCAGGACGGCACTGCGGGACAACGGCGGGGTCCAGCCGACCGGCCTGGCCAAGATGATCGCGGACGACGCCGCGGCCGTCGGCAAGGCCGTCCACGGCCTGCCCGCGGGATACACGGTGCACAGCAGCCGGGAGACCGTCGCCGAGCTCGGCGGCGACCCGCTGCAGCACGCCGCCGGGCGGCTGTTCTGGTACTCGGGTGCCGCCGGCGCCGGGTTCGCCCTGCTCGCCGTGCTGCTGACGCTGTTCCGGGCCGCGCCCGACCGCACGGCCGTGCTCGCCCGGCTGCGCACCATGGGCCTGCGGCCCCGCCAGGGGCTGGCCCTGATCGTCGCCGAGGCGCTGCCGCAGACCCTGGCGGCCGCCGTCGGCGGCGGGCTGGTCGCGGTGGCGGCGGTCGCCCTGCTGGGCGGCGCGTTCGACATCTCGACCCTGGTCGGCGCCAGGGTCGGGGAGCTCGTCACCCCCGCGCTGATGCCGGTGCTGCTGCCCACCGCGGGCCTGGCCCTGCTGGTCGGCCTCGGGGTGGTGCTGGAGACGCTGGTCACCGGCCGGCGCCAGATCGCCACCGAACTGCGGGCGGGCGAGCAGTCGTGACACCGCGACGGCGGCTCTCCGCGATCACCGGCTGACCGGCCCTCGACCCCGCGGTCGAGGGCACACGGTGGCGCGTCGGACAACTCCCGGGCTGTCCGACGCGCCACCGCGCTCTGTCCCACGCCCCGCGCAGTGCGCCGCGCCTCAGCCCTGGTCCAGCTTGGACAGGGCGTCGGTGATCAGGCGGGTGGCGAAGTCGTGGTCGTCGCCGGAGACCCGGTTGACGTGCTCCGCGAGCAGGGTGGCCGTGGCTTCCAGGGGGTTCATCTCGGCACCGGTCCATGGTCCGTACTGCGCGCGCCACAGGTTGGGGCTCAGACCGCTGCCCGCGGCGATCACCAGGCCGGCCATGGTGGGGATGACCTCGGGGCGGAAGGTCCTGGGCATCATGCGCATCGTGGCCACGAGGGTGGGCACCACGTGCTCGATGACGTCCTTGTCGTGCTCCTCGCAGGCCGACCGCAGCCAGTTCATGAACAGGTAGATGAGCGTGCACGCGCCGTCCAGCAGCGCGTTGAACTCGTCGGGGCCCACGGATGCGGCGAACTCGTCGACCAGCCGCTGCTGTTCGGGGTCCGTCCCGGTCTTACCGTCGTAGACGGCCTTGAGCCGGGAGTCGATCATCATGAGCGCGGTGCTCACATCGCCGACGGCGGCGTATCGGGGGTCACAAGGCGATGACACAGGACTCCTCCTCACACGGCCGCGGCGGGTGCGCGGCAGGTCCGGTCGCAGGGTTCTTCGGCCGGTCGGGTCACCCGCCCGACGGTACCGCTCCCCGTCGCGGCCGGGCGCCCGTTTCCGCTCCTCGCACACGCCTCGGCGGGCCGCCTGCGCTCACCCCTCTGCGGCGGCTTTCCGCAGGTCCCGGCGGTGCGGCGGATCGCCGGGGGCGGTGGCGCAGCCCCCGGCGATCCGGTTCCACTCGTCAACAGCGCGCCCTCAGTACGTCATCAGTACGGGTGAGCCGTCCGCGCGGTCGCGGCGGCGCCGGGCTCGGCGGAGGATGAAGGCAGGGGCGGGGACGCGATGCGGAAGGGGCGTGACGCCATGGACGTCGGGCCGGTCGAGTACGCCGTCATGGCCTTCCCGGGCAACCGGTTCCGGGGGGCGATCCTGCCGGAGCTCAAGCGCCTGACCTCCGAGGGGATCATCCGCATCCTCGACCTCACCTTCATCAAGAGGGACGAGCAGGGCGCGGTCCGCGTCCTCGAACTCGATGCCCTGGACAGCGACGAAGCGGCCGTGTTCGCCGAGCTGGACGGCGAGATCATGGGCCTGCTGAGCGACGAGGACCTGGCCAGCATCTGTGACGAGATCCCGGCGGGGTGCTCGGCGGCGATCATCGTCTGGGAGCACCGCTGGGCCGCGCCGCTGCTACGGGCACTCGACGACGCGGACGGGATCCTCGTCACGCGCGAGCACGTGCCGCACACCGTGGTGGCGGCCGACCTCGCCGCGATCGGACTCTGAAGGATCGGACTCTCGAAGGGGAGCCGGACTCCGAGAAGGAGGCTGTCATGATCGGCCGCCGTCTGTCGCGCGGCGGGCGCCCGGGGCTCATCGGCACCGCCGCCCGCACCGCCGTCATCGCCGGGACCGCCACGTCCGTGTCGAGCAGGGTCGCCGCCCGGCACCAGCAGGCCACCGCGCCGGAGCCTCCGCCAGCGCCCGCGCCTCAGCCCGCACCGGCCGCACCGGCCGCCGCGCCGAACGACCAGACGCTCGCCCAGCTCGAACGCCTCGTCGAACTGCGGCAGAGCGGGATGCTGACCGACGACGAGTTCACGGCGGCCAAGCAGCGCCTCCTCACCCCGTGAATCCCCTCCGCCGGGCGGCCCCCGCACGGGGGCAGGGCCCGACCGGGCCCGCGCGCCGCGCCGCCGTGGTGCGCTGATGGAGCCCGTGACGGCGGTGCTCGCCGAACTCGTCGAACGGCACCGCGCCGATACCGCCGGTGACGTCGCCCGCTACATCCCCGAACTCGCCCGCGCCGACCCGCACGCCTTCGGCCTCGCCATGGTCAGCGTCCAGGGCCACGCCTACCAGGCCGGTGACGCGTCGGCCGCCTTCACGATCCAGTCGGTCTCGAAGCCGTTCGTGTACTCGCTGGCACTGTCGGAGCTGGGCCTGACGGAGGTGGCCAGGAGGGTCGGGTTCGAGCCGAGCGGGGAGCCGTTCAACGCGATCAGCCTGGAGGCGGGCACCGGGCGCCCGGCGAACCCGCTGATCAACGCCGGGGCGATCGTGACGACCGCGCTGATCGGCGGCGACGGCGAGGCCGCGTTCGAACGGATCCGCGACACCCTGTCGGGCTTCGCCGGCCGCCGGCTGACGGTCGACGAGGACGTCTACCGGTCCGAGGCCGCCACCGGGGACCGCAACCGGGCGCTGGCCTACCTCACGCTCTCCCAGGGCGTGCTGGAGCGCCCGGCCCAGCAGGCCTGCGACGTGTACTTCCGCCAGTGCGCGATCGAGGTCACCGCCGTCGACCTGGCCGTCATGGGCGCCACGCTGGCCAACGGCGGGCGCAACCCGGTGACCGGGCGCCGCGTCGTGGACGCCGACGCGGCAGGCGCCACGCTGTCGGTCATGGCCACCTGCGGCATGTACGACCACAGCGGCGAATGGATGCTGAGGGTGGGCCTGCCGGCCAAGAGCGGTGTCGGCGGAGGGGTCTGCGCCGTGAGCCCCGGCCAGTTCGGCGTCGGCGTGTTCAGCCCCCCGCTGGACCCTCGGGGCAACAGCGTCCGCGCGAGCACCGTCCTGCGCGAGCTGTCCGCCGAGCTGGGCCTGCACGTCCTGCGGCACACCGAGCGTGCCCGCTCACCGCTCCAGGCGGTGCGCACCGACCACGGCGCGCACCACCTGGAGCTGCTGGGCGACCTCGGTTTCGCGGCCGCCGAGGAGATCGTCCACTGTGTCCGCCGCCTCGCCCGCGACCAGCCCCGGCCGCTGGTCACGGTCGACCTCTCCCACGTCACCGCCGTACGCCCGATCGCCCGCAGGCTGCTGGCCGACTGCGCCGCCGGCCTCCGGGCCCGGACGACGGTGCGCTTCGTCGACCCCGCGGGCCTGGTCCGCAGGCCGCCCGCAGACCGGAGCGACACCCCGGCCGAGTAACCGTCCACAAGCCCGTTCACGGCGGCCGGCTCCGTTCACAGCGGCCAGACCAGGGGAACGACGGTCGTGGCGACGACGAGGTACCAGACCAGGACCGGCAGGCCGAGCCGCCAGTAGTCACCGAACCGGTAGCCGCCGGGGCTCATGACCATGAGGTTCGCGGCGGTGGCCACCGGCGTGAGCAGGGCCGCCGCGGCGGGGACCGCGACGCACATCAGGACGGGCAGGACGGAGACCCCGGCGTCGCGGGCGGCGTTGACGGCGATCGGGGCGACGATCAGCGCGGTCGCCATGTTGCTGATGAACTGGCCCAGTACGGCGGTGAGGACGAACACCGCGAGCAGCAGCAGCCGGCCGTTGCCGGAGGCCGCGGTGACGACGAGGTGGGCGACCTTCTCCGCCGCTCCGGAGGATTTCATGGCCTCGGAGAGCGGGAACATGCCTCCGACGATGACCAGGGTGGTCCAGGAGATGCCGCCGTAGGCCTGGTCGACGCGCACGACGCGAAGGGCGACCAGGAGCAGCGCCGCGAGGGTCGCGGCGACGGCCGGCGGCGTGGCGCCGGAGGCGAGCAGAGCGATCATGCCGCCGAGCACGGCGAGGGCGCGCACGGCGGCGCCCCCTGGCGGGGCGGCCTGGCCGCGGATGCCGGAGGGCTGGTCGACGGCCAGCACACCGGGGCGGGCGCCGGCACGCTCGAGTTCGTCCCACCGGCCGCGGAGCAGCAGGTGGTCGCCCGGAGCGAGCGTCAGGGGCTGGGGGCCTACGGGTCGGTCCTGGCGGTGCACGGCGAGGACGGCCAGGTCGCCGGTGCTGTCGGTCATACCGGCGAAGGCGGTCATGCCCGCGAAGGAGGAACGCGGGCTGACGACGAGTTCGAGCAGGCCCGTGTGCTGGTCCAGGAGGACGCTCGCGAGGTGGTCGTCCAACGGCGGGGGCAGGGGCTCCAGACGGTGGCGGTCGCTGAAACCGTCGATGGCGGCCGGGGTGCCCCGGAGGATGACGATGTCCCCGGCGGCGAGAGGCCCGGTGCCCCGTGGGTCATGGCCGTCGGCGGCCATGGCTCCGAGCACCAGCACCCCGTCCTGGGCCGTGGCGGCAAGCTGCTCGACCGACGCGCCGATCGCGTCCGAGCCCTGCGGGACCTGCCGGGCGGCCGAGTCGCGGGTCAGCGCGTAGTGGTCGATCAGGGTGCGGGCGTGCCGGCTCAGGTCGGCCGGGAGGGCGTCGGGTGTGCGGGCGGGCAGCAGGGCCCGCCCGAGGAAGGCGCAGATGGCGACGGTGCCGGCCAGCACCGGGAGTCCCACCACCGCGAACTCGAAGAACCCGAAGGGCCGGGCACCGGCCGCTGCCGCGCTCTCGGAGACGATCACGTTGATGGGTGACCCGATGAGGAGCAGCAGCGAGCCGGCGTGTGCGGCGAAGGCCAGCGGCATCGCGAGCCTGGAGACGGGCAGACGGTGGCGGACGGCGAGCAGCACGGTCATCGGCAGCAGGGCCGCGACGGCTCCGTTGACCGTGATCAGGGCCGTGAGCAGGGCGGCCGCGAGCATGGTGAGGACGAGCAGGCGGCGCTCACCGGTGCCGGCGAGCGCCGCCAGTGCCCGGCCTGCCCAGGTCGTGACGCCCGTGGCCTGGAGGGCGGTGCTGACCACGAAGAGGGCGGCGATGAGGGCGACCACCGGATCGCCGAACCCGGCGAAGACCCGGTCGGCGGGCAGCAGCCCGACGGCCGGCAGCAGAAGGGCGGAGCCGAGCGCGACGAGCTCGACGGGCAACCGGTTCCACACGAACAGGGCGATGACCACGGCCAGCACGAGCAGGCACAGGACGGCGTCGCTCACCGTCTCACCCTGCTGGTGGGAGGGGCAGGCGCCGGTTCACTGGCTGACGGGTGCGCCCGGCCCCATCGGGATGCCGATGGCGTACCAGGCGACGAAGAACAGCAGCCAGGCCACCGCCACGACGACCGTGTAGGGGATCATCAGGGAGATGACGGTGCCGACGCCGGCCTGCTTCCTGAACTTCTGGCACTGCAGGACGATGAACGGCAGGTAGACCATCAGCGGGGTGACGACGTTCGTCGGGGAGTCGCCGACCCGGTAGGCGGCCAGCACGGTCTGCGGCGCGACGCCGAGGCGGATGAACAGGGGCACGAAGATCGGCGCGAAGATCGCCCACTTGGGGATGATTCCGGGGATGATCAGGTTGATGACGTAGGTCAGCAGGATGAAGGCGATCAGGAGCCAGATCGCGCCGATGTTCGCGCTCTCCAGCTGGTCCGCGAGCTGCACGGCGACCACCGTGGCGATGTTGCTGTAATTGAAGTACGAGATGAACTGGGCGATGATCAACAGCAGGAAGATCAGGCCGCCGAGCCCGGCGAAGGTTTTGGTGATCGCGTCCATCGCGGCGGCGCTGCCGCGCAGGGTCTTCGCCCCCGCGCCGAAGGCCAGGCCCATCACCAGGAACGCGATCATGATGATGACGATCAGGCCGTCCATGAACGGCGAGTCCTCGAACAGGCTCCCCGTCTCCGGGTTGCGCAGCGGCGCGCCGGGGATGAACGCGAGCAGCGTGACGGCCACCACGAGCGCGATCAGCGAGAGGCCGGCGTAGCGCAGCCCCCGGGCCTCGGCCGCGGTGTCGACGGAGGGCTCCTCGCTGTCCGCGACGACGGCGGTGTCCCCTGGCTGCCAGGGGCCCAGGCGGGGTTCGATGATGCGTTCGGTGACGAAGGTGATGACGATGGTGAGGAACAGCGTGGAGCCGATCGCGAAGTAGTAGTTCGCGGTCAGGTTGAGGGACTGGCCGGGGTTGACGAGCCGGATCGCCTGGTTGGTGATCTCGGTCATGATGCCGTCGATCGGGGCGATGAGCAGGTTGACGCTGAAGGCCGCGCTGACCCCGCCGAAGGCCGCGGCGATCCCGGCGAGCGGGTGGCGTCCGGCGCTGATGAAGGCGACCGCCCCCAGCGGGATGAGGACGAGGTAGCCGGCGTCGGAGGCGATGCTGGACAGGATGCCGGCGAAGACGATGATCGCGGTGAGGGTCTCCGGTGGTGAGATCCTGACCAGGCGTCGGATCAGGGCCGCGATCAGTCCGGCCTCCTCCGCGAGCCCGACGCCGACCATGATGACGAGGATGACCGCGACGACGCCGAAGTCGTTGAAGTTGTGCGCCGCGGAGGTGAACAGGAACCGGACCCCGTCGCCGGACAGCAGGCTCTCGACCTTCGTCGTCTCGACGACGGTCTCGTAGCGGTGGGTGTACGTCGACTCCGGCGGCAGGTGGGTGCCCGGGTACTCGGTGCCGCCCTCGTGGACCTGCGTGGCCGGGTAGGGAACGGACTTGACCGTCTCGCTGGTGACGTGGACGTCGAACGCGGACAGGACCGCCGACAGCACGATCACCACGACGCACAGCAGCAGGAAGATGATGGCCGGGTGCGGGACCTTGTTCCCGATCTTCTCGATGGCGTCCAGGACGCGCCCCGACCCGCCGCCGGACTTTCCGCTCCCGGAGGCGGTGGCGCTCTTGTCCTGCGGTCCGTCGGCCTGGGCGTGGGCGAGGGCGCTCACCGGCCGGCCTCCTCACTGATCGAGCGGGTGGAGTCGGTGCGCGCGGCCGTCGACGGAGGGGTGAAGGCCAGCGCGAGCTCGGCGAGCAGGCGCGCGCCGAAGCCGGTGCAGCCCTTGGTGCGCCAGCCGCTCGGCTTGTCGTTCTGGGCCGGCCCGGCGATGTCGATGTGCGCCCAGGGGCGGCCGGCGACGAACTCCTCCAGGAACAGCGCGGCATGGATCGCCCCGCCGTTGGGGCCGCCCATGTTCTTCAGGTCCGCCACCTCCGAGTCCAGCTCCGGCCGGTAGCGCCGCGACAGCGGCAGCTGCCAGGCCGGCTCGCCGGTGCGGGCGGCGGCGTCCAGGACCTGGTCGACCAGCGGCTGGGCGTTGCCGAACACGCCCGCTGTCTCGGCGCCGAGCGCCCGCAGACACGCGCCGGTCAAGGTGGCGATGTCCACGATCGCGTCCCCCGGCTCCTCGCCGGCCAGGACCAGGGCGTCCGCCATGACCAGGCGGCCCTCCGCGTCGGCGTTGACCACCTCCACGCTCGTGCCGCCGCGCATCCACAGCACGTCGCCCAGCTTGAGCGCCGAACCCGAGGGCATGTTGTCCGTGCACATCAGGTAACCCGTCACGGCCGTCCGGCAGCCGAGCCCGGCCAGGACGCACAGGGCCGCCAGGATCGCGCCGGCACCGGACATGTCGTTCTTCATCGTCGCGTGCACGGCGTCGGCGGGCTTGAGGCTGATGCCGCCGGAGTCGTACGTGATGCCCTTGCCCACCAGGGCCAGCCGGGGCGTCCCGTCACCGGCGTCGGAGGGCAGGTAGGTGATCTTGATCATGCGGGCTTCGTCCACGCCGCCCCGGTTCACGCCCAGCAGGCCGCCGCAGCCCAACTCCTCCAGCTCCCGCTGCCCGAACACCTCCACCTCCAGGCCGCACTGCGCGCCGAGCCGCACCGCGACCTCGGCCAGGTCCGGCGCGGTCAGCAGGCTGGGCGGCGCGCTGGCCAGGTCCCGGGCCAGCATCGTCGCGCGGGCCAGCCACACCCCGCGTTCGACGCCCCGCTCGACGGCCTCGCGCGAGTCCGAGCCCGAACCCGAGTCCGAACCCGCCACGACCGTGACGGCCTCCAGCGCCGTGCCGGACGGCTCGCGCTTGAGCGGATCGAAGCCGTAACGGGCCAGCAGCAGCCCCTCCACCAACGCCTGCGCCGCCTCCGCCGGCGTCGCACCCGCCCCGGACGGCACCACGACGGCCAGCCGCGAACGGCCCGGCACCGCGAGCGCCACGGCCGCCCCGGCGTCCCTCAGCACATCGGGACCTGCCGCACCCTCCGGCCCCGTCCCGTAGAGCACGACGTCCGGCCCGTCCTCCCGGGGCACCAGCAGCACCCGGCCCGCCGCCCCCGTCATGCCGGCGGCCTCCACGGCCCCCGGGCCCAGCCCGATCCACGCCGGCACCGCCACCGCCCCTTGGACCACCGGCAGCCCCACCGCCTCCGGATCCCGCACCGCCTCCGGATCCCGGGCCGGGACGACATCAACCCTCGGAAAGCGGCTCCACGAAGGAATGAGATCGAGGGCTGCCTTGCTCTGCGCCACTGTGCTCTCCTCTGCAGGGGGCGGCGGTCCAGAGGCCGCCGGTCCCAGCAGCCGCTCCCCAGTAAGACGCACGGTCAAAGCGCTTCCAGGACACGCCACGCACTGTGCCCCCCAAACGCACGAACACCCGGCGCCCCCGCCCGGGCGGCGGTTTCTAGGGGTCGTTGCAACACGTGGTCGGTTTGATCAGGCCGCGAGCAGTTTATGCAGGCGCTCGGCTGGGGTTTCCCAGTCGAGCGT
>NZ_JBHXMU010000040.1:0-89321 GCF_042720685.1 Kitasatospora sp. NPDC058492 | reverse complement strand
AACCAAATGGGCGGCGGGCCCGCCGCGAGCACTCGCGGCGGGCCCTCCTGCATGATCGTTACTGCGTGGGACTACTGCGGCGGGATGACCGAGGTCATCCACTCGAAGATGCTCGGCACCATGGTCTTCCACAGCTCGGTGGTGTGCGGGCCGTTGCTCTCCTGGACCTGCACCTTGGTCGGCTCCTTGGCCGCCGCCGCGATCGCCTGGCCGTCCTCCAGACCGTCGCCCTTCTTGCCGCTGATGTAGAGGCTGACCTTCGGCGGCTGCTGGGCGCTCTTGAGGATGTTGACCGGGTTGTTGGCCTCGCGCAGCTTCGGGTCCTTGCCGACCAGGGAGTCGTTCTCGGACGCCGGGTCGTTGTAGCCGGACATCGAGATCGCGGCCCGGTACCGGTTGGGGTGCGCCAGGGACAGCTTGGCCGCGCAGTGGGCGCCGGCCGAGTAGCCGGCGATGCCCCAGCGGTCCGGGGACGGGTCGGCGCGGAAGTTGTCCATGATCATCTGCGGGACGTCCCGGGTGAGCCAGGCGTCGGCGTTGATCTTGCCGGGGATGTCGGTGCAGCCGGCGTCCTGGTGGTTGCCGAGGAGCAGGGTGCGCGGCGAGACCAGGATGAACGGGGAGACCTTGCCCTGCTGCATCAGCGGCTTGAGCTGCTCGGAGACCTTGAGGGTGCCGTACCAGGTGGAGGAGGAGCCCGGGTAGCCCGGGATCAGCTCGACCACCGGGAACTTCTTGTCCTTGAACGCCGGGTCGTTGTACTGCGGCGGCAGCCAGACCAGGACCTCGCCGTCGACTCCGGACACCTGGCCCTTGAGCTCGGTCTTCTGGACGTCGCCGGGCACCGCCGGGTCGCCCACGCCGGCGAACTTCTGGAGCGCCTTCGGCGGCTGCTTGGCCGCGTCGCCAGCGCCCTGGCCGGCGCCGTCCTTGCCCGCGGCGCCGCCCTGGTCGGCCGGCGCCACCTGCGGCACGGCCCGGACGTGGTCGCCGGTGCCGAGCAGGTCGTCCCAGTTGCCGTAGATCAGGTTGGCGTTGTTGACCATCACGAAGACCATCAGCACGGCCGTGATCTGGCAGAACATGATCATGACGAGCCTGGACAGGATCCGCACCGGGTTCGGCCCGCGGACCTTGCCCCAGTACAGGAGCGCCACCGCGATGGACACCGGCACCAGGATGACGGTGAGGATGAAGAATGGCGTACCTGTCAGTTGCATCAAGTTCTCGTATCCGGGTTGCTGGCCGCCCGAGCCCCACTCGCCCGAACGCACTCCAATGGCATTGGACGGCGCTGAACCGATGATCGGTTGCCATCCGAATCTGTGCGGAACCTGAGAGGAACATCACGTTTCCTGTGATGTTCCTGTTTCGGGTCGGCGCTAAGTCTGCCACCCGGACGGCCGTCGTCCGGACGAGATGTCCAGCGAACTTCCAGGAAGGTCCCCCGGGGCACCTTACCTCCCGCGTCGCGGGCGCCGCCGGGCGAGGCGGTGTCATCCACGTGCCGCCCGGCCAGAGAGACTAGGGGGATGAGCACAACCCGCTTTCGCCCGTCCCGCCGCTTCTGGCCCGTCTGCGCCCTCCTGGCACTCGCGGTCACAGCGGCCGGTTGCAGCAGTACCGGAGGCCGCCGTGCCGAGGAGGCCCGCGCCAAGGCGTCGGCCGCCGGCGGCAGCGCCGTCACCACCCCGCGCTGGAAGGTCGCCATGGTGACCCACGCCGGGGCCGGCGACGCCTTCTGGGACAGCGTGCGCAAGGGTGCCGAGCAGGCCGCCGCCAAGGACAACATCACCTTCCTGTACTCCAACGACGCGCAGACCCAGAACCAGGTCCAGCTCGTCCAGGCCGCCATCGACCAGAAGGTCGACGGCCTGCTGGTCACCCTCGCCAAGGGCGACGCCATGGCCGACGTCCTCGGCAAGGCCAAGGCCGCCGGCATCCCCGTGATCACCGTCAACTCCGGCCAGGAGTACTCCGCCAAGTTCGGCGCGCTCACCCACATCGGCCAGGACGAGTCCACCGCCGGCCAGGCGGCCGGCACCGAGCTGGCCGGCCGCGGCCGCAAGAACGTGCTCTGCGTCATCCACGAGCAGGGCAACATCGGCCAGGAGCAGCGCTGCTCCGGCGCCCAGTCCAAGGCCGGCGGCGCCTTCCAGGTGCTGTACGTGGACGGCGTCAACATGCCCGACGCCCGCGCCGCGATCTCCGCCAAGCTCCAGGCCGACCCGGCCATCGACACCGTGCTCACCCTCTCCGGCCCGATGGCCGCCACCGGCCTCCAGGCCGTCCAGGACGTCCACCGCGCCGTCGAGCTCGACACCTTCGACCTGGGACCGCAGGTGGTGGCCGGCCTCAAGTCCGGTTCCGTCGGCTTCGCCGTCGACCAGCAGCCCTACCTCCAGGGCTACGAGGGCGTCGACCTGCTCTGGCTGTACAAGTCCAACCTGGACATGCTCGGCGGCGGCAAGCCCGTCGCGACCGGCCCGCAGATCCTGACCAAGGACGACGCCGACGCGCTCGCCGAGTACGTCGCGAGGGGGACCAGGTGAGCACCACCGACGTCCTCGCCCAGGACCGCCCGGCCGCGCTGCGCCGTCTGCTCGCCCGCCCCGAGCTCGGCTCGCTGATCGCCGCCGTCGCGGTGTTCACCGTCTTCGCGGTGGCCGCCGAACCCTTCCTGCGGGTCTCCTCGCTGGGCACCGTGCTCTACGCGGCGTCCACCATCGGGATCATGGCCGTCCCGGTCTCGCTGCTGATGATCGGCGGCGAGTTCGACCTGTCGGCGGGCGTGCTGGTCACCACCGCCGCGCTGACCTCCTCGATGGTCTCCTACCAGTTCACCGCGGTGACCTGGGTCGGCGTGCTGGTCTCGCTCGCCGTCACCCTGGCCGTCGGCGCCTTCAACGGCTGGATGCTCGGCCGCACCCGGCTGCCCAGCTTCATCGTCACCCTCGGCACCTTCCTGATGCTGACCGGTGCCAACCTCGGCGTCACCAAGCTGGTCTCCGGCACCGTCTCCACCAAGCCGATCTCCGACATGGAGGGCTTCGCCGCCTGCCGTTGGCTGTTCGCCTCCGAGGTCACCGTCGGCGGACTGACGATCAAGGCCACCGTCTGGTGGTGGCTCGGCCTGCTCGCGGTCGGCAGCTGGGTGCTGCTGCGCACCCGCTTCGGCAACTGGATCTTCGCCGTCGGCGGCGACGCGGACGCCGCCCGCGCGGTCGGCGTGCCGGTCGCCCGCACCAAGACCCTGCTCTACCTCGGCGTCGGCTTCGGCGCCTGGGTGCTCGGCCAGCACCTGCTGTTCTCCTTCGACACCGTGCAGTCCGGCGAGGGCGTCGGCAACGAGCTGATCTACATCGTCGCGGCCGTCATCGGCGGCTGCCTGATCACCGGCGGCTACGGCTCGGTGGTCGGCTCCGCGCTCGGCGCGCTGATCTTCGGCATGGCCAGCAAGGGGATCATCTACGCCCAGTGGAACCCGGACTGGTTCAAGTTCTTCCTCGGCGCGATGCTGCTGCTCGCCGCCCTGCTGAACGCGTACGTCAAGCGCCAGGCCGAACGGGGGCCCCGATGAAGACCGAACTGCTCGCCCTGGAGGGCGTCGGCAAGAGCTACGGCACCGTCCGCGCCCTCCAGGACGTCTCGCTCACCCTGCACGCCGGCGAGATCAGCTGCGTGCTCGGCGACAACGGCGCCGGCAAGTCCACCCTGATCAAGATCATCTCCGGGCTGCACCGGCACGACGAGGGCACCTACACCGTCGGCGGCGAGGAGGTCCGGCTCGACTCCCCGCGCCAGGCCCTGGACCGCGGCATCGCCACCGTCTACCAGGACCTCGCCGTCGTCCCGCTGATGCCGGTCTGGCGCAACTTCTTCCTCGGCTCCGAACAGGGCCACCGCCGCTGGGGCGGCCTGCGCCTGGACGCCGAGGCGATGCGCGCCACCACCCGCGAGGCGCTCGCCCGGATGGGCATCGACCTGCACGACGTGGACCGCCCGATCGGCACCCTCTCCGGCGGCCAGCGCCAGTGCGTGGCGATCGCCCGGGCCGTGCACTTCGGCGCCAAGGTGCTCATCCTGGACGAGCCGACCGCGGCGCTCGGCGTCAAGCAGTCCGGAGTGGTGCTCAAGTACGTCACCGCCGCCCGCGACGCCGGGCTCGGGGTCGTCCTGATCACCCACAACCCGCACCACGCGTACCTGGTCGGCGACCACTTCACCCTGCTCAAGCGGGGCCGGATGGCCGGCAGCCACCCGCGCACCGAGATCGGCCTCGAACAGCTCACCACCGAGATGGCCGGCGGCTCCGACCTCGCCGAACTCTCGCACGAGCTGGCCCGGCCCACCGAGCCTGAGCCCCGCACCGAGCCTGAGCCCCGCACCGAGCCTGAGCCCCGCACCGAACCCCGGCCCCGCACCGACCCCGAGCCCCGCACCGACCCCGAGCCCCGCACCGACCCCGAGCCCCGTCCTGACCCCGAGCCCCGTGAGGAGCGTCCGTAGCCGTGACCAGCCCCCAAGGCAGCACCCGGCCGGCCGTCCTGCCCACCCTGCTCGGCCTCGGCCCCCGCGCCGAGCGCCGCCGCCGCGCCCTGCCCGCCGGGATACTGCGACTGCCCACCATCGGCGTCGACATCGGCGGCACCAAGGTGGTCGCCGGAGTGGTCGACGGCGAGGGCACGGTGCTGGAGAAGCTGCGCACCGACACCCCCGACAAGAGCAAGAGCGCCAAGGTCGTCGAGAACGTCATCGTCGACCTGGTGCTGGAGCTCGCCGACCGGCACGACGTCCATGCCGTCGGCATCGGCGCGGCCGGCTGGGTCGACGCCGACCGCTCCACGGTGCTGTTCGCCCCGCACCTGAACTGGCGGGGCGAGCCGCTCCAGCAGGCGCTCAGCGAGCGGCTGCGCTTCCCGGTGATCGTCGAGAACGACGCCAACGCCGCCGCCTGGGCCGAATGGCGCTTCGGCGCCGGGCGCGGCGAGGACCACATGGTGATGCTCACCCTGGGCACCGGCATCGGCGGCGCCGTCGTCCGCGACGGCTACGTCGACCGCGGCAAGTACGGCCTGGCGGGCGAGTTCGGCCACATGCAGGTGCTGCCCGGCGGCCACCGCTGCCCGTGCGGCAACCGCGGCTGCTGGGAGCAGTACTCCTCCGGCAACGCGCTGGTGCGCGACGCCCGCGAACTCGTCGCCGAGGAGTCCCCGGTGGTTCAGCCGCTGCTCGCCCGGGCCGGCGGCACCGTCGAGGGCATCACCGGACCGCTGGTCACCGAGGCCGCCCGGGCCGGCGACCCGACCGCCACCGAACTGCTCTACGAGGTCGGCACCTGGCTCGGCGTCGGCATCGCCAACCTGGCCGCCGCGCTCGACCCGGGCCGCTTCGTCATCGGCGGCGGCGTCTCCGAGGCCGGCGACCTGCTGCTCGGCCCGGCCCGGGACACCTTCCGCCGCACCCTCACCGGGCGCGGCTTCCGGCCCGAGGCCAGCATCGTGCACGCCGCACTCGGCAACGAGGCCGGCCTGGTCGGCGCCGCCGACCTCGCCCGGCAGGTCGCCCGCCGGTTCCGCACCATCAAGCGGCGCCGGGTCGAGCGCAGCGGCGTCTGACCGTCCTCTCCCCGATCGCGTCGGCCGCGTCAACTACCGGTTGGTAGCGGTGCGGTGTGATTGTCGGGATCATGCCTCCTGTGAGACAACGGAGTTGACGTCGACTCAGGAGGACTCGGATGAGGGCTCTGGCCCGGATCGCACCACCGCTGCTGCTCGCCACCGCCCTGGTCTGGTCCTGCGCCGGGCCGGCCGGGGCGGCGGGGGCGGCCCCGCCGCCGAAGGCCCCCGAGGCGGTGGGCCGGGGCGGAGCTGTGGCCAGCGTCGACGCCGACGCCACCGCGGCCGGCATCGAGGTGCTGCGCAAGGGCGGCAACGCGGTCGACGCGGCGGTCGCGACCGCGGCCGCCCTCGGCGTCACCGAGCCCTACTCCTCCGGCATCGGCGGCGGCGGGTACTTCGTCTACTACGACCACGCCACCGGCCGGGTGCACACCATCGACGGCCGCGAGGTGGCCGGCCGCACCGCCGACAGCGGGCTGTTCCTGGAGGACGGCAAGCCGCTGGCCTTCGCCGACGCCGTCACCAGCGGCCTGTCCGTCGGCGTCCCCGGCACCGCCGCCACCTGGGACACCGCCCTGCGCCAGTGGGGCACCCGCACGCTCGCCGACGCCCTCAAGCCCGCCGAGCGGATCGCCGACGACGGCTTCGTCGTCGACCAGACCTTCCACGGCCAGACCGCCGACAACTACGACCGGTTCAAGGACTTCCCGGACACCGCCAAGCTCTACCTGCCCGGCGGCAAGCCCCCCGAGGTCGGCACCGTCCTGCGCAACCCCGACCTCGCCGCCACCTACCGGCTGCTCGCCAAGGACGGCGTCAAGGCCTTCTACCAGGGCGACCTCGGCAAGGACGTGGCCGACACCGTCCAGCACCCGCCGGTCGACCCGGCCTCCGGCCGCAAGGCCCGCCCCGGCAAGATCGACACCGCCGACCTCGCCGCCTACCAGGTCCGCCGCCAGGCGCCCACCCACGTCCCGTACCGGGACTACGACGTCTACTCCATCGCCCCCTCCAGCTCCGGCGGCACCACCGTCGGCGAGGCGCTCGGCATCCTGGAGGACGGCGACCTCGGCGCGTACAGCGACACGCAGTACTACCACCACTTCCTGGACGCCTCCCGGATCGCCTTCGCCGACCGCAACCGCTGGGTCGGCGACCCGGCCTTCGGCGACGTCCCCACCAAGGAACTGCTCTCCGCGCGCTACGCCGCCTCCCGGGCCTGCCTGATCAGCCCCGACCGCGCCCTCACCAGCCCGCTCGCCCCCGGCGACCCGCGCCACCCCGCCGACTGCGCCGAGGCCGGCCCCGCCGTCGCCGAGCCCTACGAGGGCCCCAACACCACCCACCTCAGCGTGGCCGACCGCTGGGGCAACGTCGTCTCCTACACCCTCACCATCGAGCAGACCGGCGGCAGCGGCATCACCGTCCCCGGCCGCGGCTTCCTGCTCAACAACGAGCTCACCGACTTCGACTTCACCCCCCTCACCCCGGGCGTCCCCGACCCCAACCTGCCCGGGCCGGGCAAGCGGCCGCGCTCCTCGATCTCCCCGACCATCGTGCTGCGCGACGGCGAACCGCTGCTGGCCACCGGCAGCCCCGGCGGCGCGACCATCATCACCACCACCCTCCAGGTGCTGCTCGGGCGGCTCGACCGGGGCCTGAGCCTGGAACAGGCCATCGCCGCACCGCGCGCCAGCCAGCGCAACACCGTCGCCACCCAGGCCGAGCCCGGCTTCCTGGCGCTGCCCGAACGGGCCGCCCTGGAGGCGCTCGGGCACAGCTTCACGTCCGTCGCCGAGATCGGCGCCGCGACCGGCGTCGAACGGCTGCCGGACGGGCGGTGGGTGGCCGCGGCCGAACCGGTCCGGCGCGGAGGCGGCTCCGCGGCGGTGGTCCGGCCCACGGGCTGACCGGGCCGCAGGCCGGCCGGGCCGCGCTGTCGGTGCCGGGCGGTATGTTCGGGGTGGGCGTCCCCTCGGGGGGTGCCCACCCCTCGTCTTGACCGGACCGCCCGTCCGTACCGAACCGCCCGTCCGTACCGAACCACCGGGAAGGCCGCCCGCCGTGACCGTCCGCATCGCCACCTGGAACATCAACTCCGTCACCGCGCGGCTGCCCAAGCTCCTGGAGTGGCTGGAGAGCGCCAAGCCCGACGTGCTCTGCCTCCAGGAGCTCAAGTGCGCGGCCGACGCCTTCCCGTACGAGGAGGTGCGCGCCCTCGGGTACGAGACGGCGGCCCACGGCACCGGCCGGTGGAACGGCGTCGCGATCGTGTCCCGGCTCGGCCTGGACGACGTCGTGCGCGACCTGCCCGGCCAGCCCGGCTACCTCGCCGACGGCGCCCTGCTGCCCGACGTCGAGCCGCGCGCCGTCGCCGCCACCTGCGGCCCGGTCCGGGTCTGGTCGGTCTACGTGCCCAACGGCCGCGAGGTCGACCACGCCCACTACCGCTACAAGCTGGAGTGGCTGCAGGCGCTGCGCACGGCCGCCACCGAGGACGCCGCCGGGCCCCGCCCGTTCGCCGTCCTCGGGGACTTCAACATCGCTCCCGCCGACGAGGACGTCTACGACGTCGCCGCCTTCGAGGGCCTCACCCACGTCACCCCCGCCGAGCGGGCGGCGCTGGAGGCCCTCGGCGAGGTGGGCCTGCACGACGTGGTGCCGCGCCCGCTCAAGTACGACCGCCCCTACACCTACTGGGACTACCGCCAGCTGGCCTTCCCCAAGAACCGGGGCATGCGGATCGACCTCACCTACGCCAACAAGCCCTTCGTGGACGCCGTCACCGACAGCTATGTGGACCGCGAGGCCCGCAAGGGCAAGGGCACCTCGGACCACGCGCCGGTCGTGGTGGACCTCGACCTGTGAATCACCCTGGGTGAGGGGCGGTAACCCGAACGGTCCCGACCGGTGGCCGGGTCCGGGCGGGCTGCCTACTGTCGGGCATAACCGGGTGCAGTTGTTCGACCACGTGGACATCGGAGTCCCCCCGGCTGCGCCCGAGAATCCCGGAGGTTCCGGCATGCGCCCCATGCGTACGGCCGCCGCCGCCCTGATCGGCGCGACGGTGCTGACCGGCCTGACGGCCCCCCTTGCATCCGCCAGGGACGGCTCGGCCTCGGTCAGCCCGCCCCAGGCCGCACCGGGCCAGACCGTGAAGCTCACGGTCTCCTGTGAGAAGTCGGACAAGCCCGACGCCAAGACCATCACCGCCCACTCCGCCGCGTTCGAGGGCGGTCCGGCCACTCTCACCCTGGGCTCCGACGGCAAGCACAGCGGCTCGGCCCGGCTGGCCGGCCAGCACTCCGGGGACAACAAGATCGACGGCACCTGCCCGGACGGCGGGGCGTTCTCCACCAAGGTCGCGGTCGCCGGCGTCCCGGTCGCCGGCTCCGACAAGGGCTCTGACAAGGGCTCCGAGAAAGGCCCTGAGAAAGGCCCCGAGAAGGGTCCTGAGAAAGGCCTCGGCGACTGGGGCAAGGCGGCCGGCGAGTGGGCGGGTTCGCTCGGCCAGTCCGGCGCCGGCGGCCAGCAGGTCGCCCCGCACGGTGCCGTCAACACCGGCCTCGGCGGTTCGGTCGCGGCCGATCCGGCGGAGCTGGCCGGGGGCCTGGCCCTGGTGGCGGGCGGCGTCGGAGGCTTCTGGCTGCTGCGGCGGCGCGGTGCCTGATGGGCACCGCGCCTTTTTGTCTTTCCCGCGCGCCGTCGGACCCTGACCGGGCCGGCGGCGCACAGGCGTGTCAGCCGGCCTGCGGCGCGGGCTTGCGCTGCTGCTGAGGCCCGTGCCCGAGTTCGTGCCCGTGCTTGTGCTCGTGCCCGTGCTTGTGCCCGAGTTCGTGCTCGTGCTCGTGCCGGAGGGTGCCGCTGGCCAGCAGGTACTGGGCCAGGACGTACGTCGCCATGATCCAGAACTGGTGCCCCGGCAGCTCCCGCCACTTCGCCAGTTGGGTGGCGATCAGCGTGTCGGACAGCAGGAACAGCGCCCCGCCCAGCCCGGTCCGCCAGCCCAGCCCGGCCGAGGTGACGGCCGTGGAGGCGAGCAGCAGGCTGTAGCCGGCCACCGGGATCCGCAGGTCCCCGAGGTCCGGCCAGAGCTGCCCGACCATGGCCGCCCAGGCGGTTGCGTACGCGGCCGCCACCACCAGGGCCCGCCGACGGTCGGTCAGCGCCCCGCGCCGGACGAACATCGTCACGTAGCAGATGTGCGCCGCCGCGAACGAGCCCATCCCGGCCAGGAACGCGGTGTCGTTCTTCAGCTGGAGCAGCACGTCCCCGCCCGCGCTCAGCAGCAGCGCCGGGGCCAGCGGCTTCGGTGCCCGCCGCCCGGCGCCGGCGGCCGCGGCGACGCTGTGCGCGGCCAGCAGCGGCATCAGGGCCGGCTTGGTGGCGTTCTGCAGCACGGACGCGCCGGAGGCGATCGCGCCCAGGTGCGTCGCCGAGGCGGCCGCGAAGCCGCCGAGCAGACCGGCGGCCGAGCGCAGGCGGCCGCCGAGGACGGCACGGGTGGTCGTACGGATGCTCATGCGGCTGCTGACCTCCGGGGTCGGGCGGTGGGGGAGTGGGACGAACCCTAGGCGACCCGTCGGTGCGGCGGAAGAGCGGGTTACCGGCGCGTAACCCGGGCGGCGCGGGGCGGGTGACGGCGCGGCGCCGGGTGCGGGCCGGTGGGTGGCGTAGCGGAGGGCCGCCGGTCACTTCGGCGCGCGGCCGGTTGCTGCCACCGGGTGACCCGGCCACCGTCTAGTCTGGTCCCCGACATGGAGCAGCAGGAGTACGCGGTCGGCGCCACCCGGGTGGCCACCGGCAGGCCGGACGGGCGCACGGGCGGGACGGGGCGGAGGGCCACCGACGCCCTCCTCGCCGTACGCGAACCCGCAGCCGGGGCGGCGCCCGAAGCCGTGTCCGGCCCCCTTGCTGACGCCGCGCCGACCAGGCCCGCCCCCGAGCCGGGCGCCGCTTCCGCGCTCTCGTCCGACCCGGGCCTGCTCCGGCTCGCCCACTGGTTCGCCACCGCCACCCCCGGCACCGCCGACGACCTGTGCGCCGCCTCCTTCGGCCTCTACCCGGCCCGCCATCTCGGCGCCCCCGCCGAAGCGGCGCCCGACGCCGACGTCAGCTGGTGGCACGGCCCCACCGCGCACGCCACCGCCACCCCGCGCTCCCGGGAGCCCCGCCCCGTCGGCGGTCTGCGCCGCGCCCGGCGGGACGCCTCCGCACTGCCCGTCGTCCGGTCAGGCGCCAAGCCGGGCAGGCCCGGAAGGCACCGCAAGCCCGAGCGCACCCGCCCGGTGCCGGGCGCGCAGGATCGCTCCGGCCAGGACCTTCCGATACCGGCCCCCGCCCCGGCCCTGCCCGCCGCGGACGTCTCGGCCCCGGCCCTGCCCGCCGTCGACCTGCCCGCCGCCGAGCGCCGGATCGCCGCCCGGCTGCTGCTCGCCCACCCGCTGGTCACCGCCTCCGGCCCGCACGCCGACGGCTTCCCGCTGATCCGCCGTCACCGCGACTGGCTCGTCGAACGCTTCGACGCCCTGCTCGGCTACCGGCTCGTCGTCGGCCCCTGGCACGCCCGGCTCTGCAAGGCCGGCCTCGGCCCCGGCGCCGCCCGCCGCCTCGAACACCCCGCGACCGGCGCCCCGTTCACCCCCGCCGGTTACGCCCAACTCGCCCTCGCCCTCGCCCTGTTGGTCGACGCCCCCGAGCAACTGCCGTACGGGCGGCTGCTCGACGCCATGCGCGCCGCGGCGCCGGGCCTCGCCGCCGGCCCGGCCGACCGCGCGATGGCCCTCGCCGCGCTCGCCGACTGGCAGGTCCTCGGCGACCTGCCGGCCGGCGGGGCCGACCCGGCAGACCCGGCCGCCCGGGCCGCCGTACTGACCGTCGACCGCGAGCTCGCCCGCGCCGTCCCGGCCGGCCCGCCCGCCCTCGCCGACGACGCCGCCGACCTGATCCGCCGCGCCGCGGACGCCGAACCCGCCACCGCCGTGCGCCGCCTGCTCGCCGAGACCCCCGCCGTCCTCGACGCCGACCTCCCCGAGGACCGGCGCGCCTGGCTGCACGAGCACCGGCTGAGCGGCCCGGCCGCGCTCGCCGACTTCCTCGGCCTGGAGACCGAGCTGCGGACCGAGGGCGTCGCCCTGCTCGACCCGGCCGACGAGCTCACCGACCTCGTCTTCCCCGGCGCCGGCCCCCTGCCGCAGGCCGCCCTGCTGCTCCTCGAACGCCTGGTCGAGGAAGTCCGCCCGCTGCCCGGCGAGACCACCACCGGCGGCGACGTCCCGATCCCCGACGCGCTGATAGACGGCCTCCTCGGCGACATCGCCGACGAGTACGGCCTCCCGGCCCGCTGGCGCCGCGACTACCTCGCCGACCGCACCGCGCTGCGCCGCGACGCCCTCGACCTGCTCCACAACCTCGGCCTGATCACCCCCACCCCCCGCGGCAGCCGCCCCCCGGGCTGGCTCCTGCGCCCGCCCGCCGCCCGCTACGCCCCGGCCCCGGACCTCCACCCCGTCCCCGGCACCGGCCGCCACTCCCGCCCCGCGCCGGCCGGGGCCCGGGAGCAGCGGCGCGCCTGAGGCCGGTCCGCCGCCCCGCTGCGCCGTCGCGCTCCGCTCCGCTGCCCCGCTCCGCCGTCGCCGGAAAGGCGGAAGCACCGCGTCCGGGGGCGGACGGCGGTGCTGAGGGGGTGGATCGGACGGCCTGTCGGTTTCCTTCTCGCCGGTCGCTTTCTCGCGGGTCACTTCCTCGCGGTGGCCGTGGTGGCGGCGATGGTGTCGTGCTGGACGGTCTCGACGGTGGCGCCGACGCCGAAGGTGCCGAGGGCGATGGAGGCGAGGACGGCGGTGGCGGCGAGGAGGCGGCGGTGGCGCCGGGGGAGCGGGAAGCGCGGTTCCTGGTAGGGCGCCTGAGGGCTGGCGTTCATGACAGGGAGGGTCCCAGGGTGGTGTGAACGGTCGGTACGCGCGGGTGAAGTCCGGGCGGGGGTTGGGCGTCGGTTGGCCGCGTACGCCCCACCTGCACGGGTGGGGCGTACGCGCTGGTCAGCGGCGTGGTGTGCGTTCGGCGAGGGCCTCGCCGACGGCGACCCGGACGGCGTCGCGCAGGCCGTGCACGGGGTGCAGGCGGGACGGGCCGGCCGCCGGGTCCTCGCGGAGCTCCTTCACCAGGGACACGCAGAGCAGCAGCATCACGACCACGAACGGCAGCGCGACCAGGATCGTCGCGTTCTGCAGCGCGGTGAGCCCGCCGGCCAGCAGCAGGGCGGCGGCGACCCCACCCATCAGCACGCCCCAGACGACCACGAGCCAGGTGCGCGGGTGCAGCGAGCCGCGGCTGGAGAGCGAGCCGAGGACGAGGGAGGCGGAGTCGGCGCTGGTGATGAAGAAGGTCATCACCAGCAGCACGGCGACGACGCTGGTGGCGGAGCCGAGCGGCAGCGCGCGCAGCATCTCGAACAGCGAGGCCTCCGCGCCCTTCGGGATGGTCGCGACCAGGTCGGCCGCGCCGGTGGAGGCCAGCCGGATCGCGGTGCCGCCCATCACGCAGAACCAGATCACGGTGGCCCCGCTGGGGACCAGCAGGACGCCGATCAGGAACTGCCGGATGGTGCGGCCGCGGGAGATGCGGGCGATGAAGGTGCCGACGAAGGGGGCCCAGGAGAGCCACCAGGCCCAGTAGAAGATCGTCCAGGAGCCGAGCCAGCTCTCGTCGGTGAAGGCCCCGGTCTGGGTGGACATGCCGAGCAGGTCGGAGAGGTAGCCGCCGACGGTGGAGGGGATCGCGTCCAGCGTGAACACCGTCGGGCCGAACACGAAGACGAAGAGCATGATCAGCGAGGCCAGGACGACGTTCGCGGTGGAGAGCCACTTGACGCCCTTGTGGACGCCGGAGAAGGCGGAGAGCACGAAGGCGGCGGTCAGCGAGCCGATGATGATCAGCTGGGCGTTCTGGGTGTTGCGCACGGAGGTGATGTAGCCGAGGCCGTCGGCGACCTGGAGCGCGCCGAGGCCCAGGCTGGTGGCGGAGCCGAAGACGGTGGCGAAGACGGCCAGCAGGTCGATCGCGCGCCCGGGCCAGCCGTCGGCGCCGCGCTGGCCGATGAGCGGGACGAAGGCGGCGGAGATGCGGTTGCCGCGGCCCTTGCGGAAGGTGGTGTAGGCGAGGGCGAGGCCGCCGACGGCGTAGATCGCCCACGGGTGCAGGGTCCAGTGGAACAGCGAGAACTCCAGGGCCTGCTGGGCGGCGGCCGCGCTCTGCGGTTCCAGGCCGGAGCCGGGTTGCGGGGTGGCGAACAGTTGGAGCGGCTCGCCGACGCCGTAGAACATCAGGCCGATGCCCATGCCGGCGCTGAACATCATGGCGACCCAGGCGAGGGTGGAGAACTCGGGTTCGTCGTCGTCGCGGCCGAGCCGGATGCGACCGAAGCGGCTGAAGGCGAGCAGCACGGTGAGGACGAGGAAGACGTCGGCGGCGACCACGAACAGCCAGCCGAAGTTGTGCAGGACCCAGCCGAGCGCGCTGCTGGAGGTCCGGCCGAGCGAGTCCTCGGCGAACACGCCCCAGGCGACCACGGCCAGCACCAGGGCGGCGCTGATCCCGAACACCGCCCGGTCGGCGGGCAGGGTCGCGGCGGGTTCGTCGGGCTCCTCCGCGCGTTGGTCGGGCTGCGGCGGCTGGCTGCTCATCGGGTGGACTCTCCTACCTCGGGGGCGGACGTGGGCTTCGGCGACATCGGCGGATTAAAGCTGCATGTCGCACTATGTCCAGTTCGTGCCGCGAGGGGCGGGAGGGCGCGCCGGGGAGGCGGTGGGTGGGGACTTACGTCCCGTCAGGCCGGGTGCTCATGGGCCGGGGCGTGCGCGGCGAGCCGGAACCACGGGCGGAAGCCGTCCGGCGCCGGGGAGTTGGGCCGGCTGTCGCGTCGGACAGGGTCAGGGCCGGTGGGTGCCGGACGGGACCTCGTACGGCGCCGGGTACGGCGTCTCGTACGGGTTCAGCACCAGCCGCACCACGTCCTCCAGCCGCCGCCGGGCGTCGCCGAGGGTGGTGCGGCCGGTCACCCAGGCGGTCAGCTCGCCCTGCCAGGCGTGGGCGACGATGTGCCGCACCAGGTCGCTGGCGGCGGCCGGCACCTCGGCCGTCACCGCCTGGAGGGCGGTGCTGTCGGCCCGGGCCATGCCCTGCAGGGTCTCGCTGGCGAACGGATCGGTGGAGGCGGCGACGGACACCCGCAGCCGGGCCAGCTCGGGCTGGCGCTGGTAGGCCCGCATCCCGCCGCGGACGAAGCGGACCGCCCGGTCGGTGGCCCCCAGCCCGGCGCGCGGACCGCGCAGTTCCGCCACCAGGTCGGCCAGCAGCAGGCGGTGCCACTCGGCGATCGCCGCCGCCAGCAGGTGGTCCTTGGAGGAGAAGTAGCGGTACGCCGTCCCCAGGGCGACTCCGGACCGCTCGCAGACCTGTTTCATCTGCAGCCGTTCGACGCCGATCTCGTTCACCAGGGCGAGCGCGGCCGCGATCAGGCTTCCGCGGCGTTCGAGCTGACGCGGAGACATCGCCTCCACCGGCCGTGGTGACAGGTCAACCTTGGTCACCCGCACCATGATACGGGCCGGGGCCGCTCAGGAGTATGACGCCGACCGGCCCCCTTGCGTTCGCCGTGCGGTCACCGTCGCCGGGCCCGTCCCGCGCCGTCCCGTTCTGTCCCGGGTCGGCGCAGTCGGTGGATCAGCGCAGCCGACGGATCAGCGACTCCTGCACGGCGGAGGCGACCAGCCGCCCGTCCCGGTCGTAGAACTCGCCGAGCGACAGCCCCCGGCCGTCCGAGGAGGACGGGCTGCGCTGGGCGAACAGCAGCCACTCGTCGGCCCGGAACGGGCGGTGGAACCACATCGCGTGGTCGAGCGAGGCGATCAGCAGCCGGGGCGGCTCGGTGCGCTGGAAGAAGTTCGGCTGCTCGTGCAGGCCGGCGGTGGAGGCCAGCGTGAGGTCGGACAGGTAGGTGAGCGCGCAGACGTGCAGGAGCGGGTCGCCCTCGGGCAGCGGGGAGGCGATGCGCAGCCAGACGAACTGCTGCGGCATCCCCGGCACGGACGCCGGCACGCCCGGCGCGTCCGGCGGGACGAAGCGCAGTTCGAGGTCGCGGAAGCCGCCGGTGCCGGTGATCGCCGCGCGCAGGGCCGGATCCCAGAGCGAGAAGGCGTCCGGCAGGGCCTCCGGCCCGGGCAGCGGCGGCATCGTGCGGTGGCGGTCGGTGGCGGTCTCGGGGCGCTTGAAGGAGGCGGAGAGGGTGAAGATCGCGTTCTGGTTCTGCACCGCCGTCACCCGGCGGGTGGTGTAGGAGACGCCCTCGCGGACCCGTTCGACCTCGTAGCGGATCGGCTGGGACGGGTCGCCGGGCAGCAGGAAGTAGCCGTGCAGCGAGTGCACCGCGCGCGGGCCCTCGCAGGTGCGGCCGGCGGCGGTGAGCGCCTGCGCGGCGACCTGCCCGCCGAACGCGCGCATCGGCGCCCCGGCGTGGCAGTGGCCCCGGAACGTGTTCTCGTGCAGTCGTTCCAGCTCCAGCAGTCCGGCGAACGAGCCGGCCGGGCGGTCGGCCCGGATTTCCTGTTCTGTCAGGTCGGTCACGGGCCCATAGTGGCAGAATCCCGCCGCGCCGCGGTGTGACCTGGGTAACGCCCCGGGGCTCCGGAGCCCGGTAGAACCTGTTCCAGTGCGGTCGCGGCCCGACGGATTGTCAGTGCCCTCACCTAGCGTGTTCGACATGACGCAATCCGCACACGCGTACGCCTATCTGCGCCCGTCCGCCGTCCTCGACGGCGCCGACGGCCGGCACCTCGACCTGGCCACCTCCGGCGGCGCCACCCCGCTCGGGGAGGCGGCCAACCCGCGCTTCTTCGCGGGCTTCCTGGCCGACCCGGCGCCGGCCGCCGCCGCGCTGCTCGCCGTCGCGGACGTCGCCGCCGCGCGGTACTACCAGCCGCAGCTGCGCTCCTCGCTCGACCCGGTGGTCACCGCCAACGGGGACCGGCTGCGCTTCGAGTCGTTCTCCGGCTGCTGCGGCGTCTACGCCCGGCTCGACGTGCTCCAGGCCGGCCTCGACGGCGACGAGATCGGCCACGGCACCACCAACGTGGACGTCAACAACCCGCTGCGGGAGGCCCTGACCAGGATCGGCCCGAGCGACCCGCTGCACCTCGCGGTCGGGCCGGACGCGCTGGAGGTCACCAGCTTCGACGGGCCGCTGGTCGAGAAGAAGGTGCCGCTGCCGCAGCGCTGGCTGCGCGGCTTCGCCGAGACCCAGGTCGTCGCCGCCGGCTTCGACCTGCGCGCCGAACTGCCCGCCGCCGAGGCGGTCCGCTTCCTGCGCTCGCTGCCGCGCGGCGGCCGCTCCAGCACCGCCTGGGTCGTCCCGGCCGGGCGGACGCTGCGGCCCACCACCCGGCCGGTGCCCGGCGCCGTCTGCCTGCCCGGGCCCGACCGGCTGGTGGCGCTCCAGCGGGTGCTGCGGCACGCGCTCGCCCTGCGGGTGTACGGCCCGGTCGCCGCCACCGGCCCGGCCGCCTCGGCGTGGGAAGTGGTCCTGCCCGGCATGCGGCTCACCCTGACCCTCTCGCCCGACGCCTCCCGGGGCTTCTCCGGCGAGGGCGGGGTGCTCGGCGCGCTCGCCACCGGCACCGCCGAGCAGGACGCCGACCTCGTCGCGGTGCTGCTCGCCTGGGAGCCGCGGATCGAGGTCGCCGACCTCGCCGAGCAGTCCGGGCTCAGCCACGAGCGGGTCCGCGCCGCGCTCACCCGGCTCGGCACCGCCGGGCAGATCGGCTACGACACCGCCGAGGCCGCCTACTTCCACCGGCAGCTCCCGTACGACGCCGGGCGGGCCGAGGCCGCCAACCCGCGGCTGCGCGCCGCCCAGGCCCTGGTCGCGGCGGGCGCGGTGCGGCTGGAGCCGGGCGGCACGACGGCCGTCGTCACGGTGGACGACCACATCCAGCGGGTGCGTACGGACGAGGCGGGGCGCCTCGGCTGCACCTGCCTCTGGTGGGCCAAGTACCGTGGCGGGCGCGGTCCGTGCAAGCACGCGCTGGCGGTCGCGATGGTGCGGGAGGCGGCCCAACGGGCGGTCGGGGAACAGGTTCCGGCGGTCCCGACGGTCTCGACGGTTCCGACGGCGGATAAGGGGGTCCAGGCATGAGCGCGGCGGCAGGGGGGTCGGAAGCGGTGCGGGGCGCGACGGCGGTGGCGCCGATACCGGAGGCGGTGCGGGGCGAGGCGGCGGTCGAGGACCTGCTCGCCGCCGTCCGGGGCGGGCGGATGCCGCAGATACCGGCGCTGGTCGCCGCGCTGGACCAGACGCAGCGCCGGGACTGCCTGCTCGCGTTGAAGGCGCTGCGCAAGGAACTGCGCGACGAGTGGTCGAAGGAGGCGCTCGCCACCAGGGGCGCCCTGCTGCTGGCCGGCGCCGGCTGCCACCCCGGCCCGGCCGGGGCCGCCACCTGGCTCGGCGCCCGCGACTTCACCTCGCTCGGCTGGGCCCGCCACCCGGCGGTGGGCCAACTCGTCGCGGCGCAGCCGGTGGAGTGGCAGATCGAGGTGGCCACCCGGCTCGCCGCCCGGCCGGCGCCGAGCTGGGGCTGGGCGCTGTACCCGGTGATCGAGGCCGTGGTGCGCCGCACCGGCTGCGCGGTGCCGCAGAGCGAGCCCTTCGTCCGCGAGTGGATGGAACGCCAGCGCCGGGGCAGCGGCGCACGGCCCACCCTGGTCGAGCTGCTGCGGGCCGACGCGTTCACCCCGCTGCTGCTGCCCCGGGTGTTCGAACTCGCCGACATCGGTGGCGCGGTGTCCTTGCGGTTCAGCCCCCGCCCCGGGGACGCCTTTACGGAGGCGATCGCCGAACTCGCCGCCGCCGGCGACCTGGACCGGGCCGACCTGATCGACCGCTGCCTGGCCCGGCTGCTGCGCGGCGGCAAGCCGGCCGACCAGCGCTTCTTCCTCGACGTGCTGCGGGCCCTCGCCCCGACGCCGCAGGAGTACGCCGCCCGGGTGCGGGACGTGCTGCCGCTGCTGGACGGGCTGTCGGTGGTCGCCGGGCACGCCCAGGAGGTGCTCGCCGGGCTGGACGAGGCCGGGCTGATCGAACCCGAGGTGCTGGTCGAGTCCTCCGCGGTGGTGCTGTTCCGGGCCGAGAAGAAGCTCGTCCGCGCCCAACTCGGCTGGCTGGAGCGGGCGGCCCGGCGCGAGCCCGGGCGGTCCGGGCCGGTGGTGCTCGCGGCCGCCGAGGCGTTCGGGCACCCGGACCAGGCCGTCCAGGAGCGGGCGCTGAACGTGGTGGCCCGGCACCTGCGCGCGGCCGGGGAGGCCGTCCTGCCCGAACTGCGGCTCGCCGCCGAGGTGTTGAACCCCGCCCACCACCAGCGCGCCGGCGAACTGTTCGGCGCACCGGTCGGTGGCGACGGCGACGGCGACCCGGACACCGGGTGGAACGAACTCCTCCCGCCCGCCCCCCAGCCCCTCCCGCTCGGCCCGCCGATCGCCTCGGCGGCCGAACTCGCGCAGGAGCTGTCCGCCCTGCTCGCCGCCGACGAGCCGGAGCCGACGGTCTTCGAGCGCGTGCTGGACGGCCTGGTCCGCCAGGCCCACCAGGACCGGGCGGCGCTCGCCGAGGCGCTGGAGCCGGTCCGGCGGGTCCACCCGTGGAGCGGCGTCGACCGCTGGCGCGACTGCTCGCCCCGGGACGTCCTCCACGTCGTGGCCGCGGTGGCCGGCGAGACGCCGCCGCACCGGTTCTGGGACTTCCTCGGCGGCAAGGGCCGGTCCCCGCTGCGCGGCCAGAACAACACCGCGCAGGGCACCGCCCTCGCCGCCCGGCTGGAGGAGGCCGCCTGGCAGGTGACCGCGAACCGGCCGCCCTACCTGCTGGCCATCCCGACCGACACCACCGGCGCGATCGACCCCGGCACGCTGGTCGAACGCCTCGCCGGGTACCAGGCGGCGGGCGTCACCCCCGGCCGGGCCGACCTGTGTGCGGCCCTGCTGCGGGTCGGCCCCCGCGCCGACGCCGGGGTGCTGCGCGCCGCCGAGGCGCTCACCTCGCCGTCCGGGCGGTGGGCCGCCCAGTGGCTGCGCACCGGCGGCCTGCCCGACCAGCCGTCCGAGCGGGTGCTGTTCGCCCCCGGCCGGGGCTCGAAGCACGGCCACCAGTACGCGGACCGCTGGTGGGAGGACGTCCGGCGGGTGGCCGTCGCCCAACCCGGCATCGGAGCCGGCCCGAAGGGCCCGGACGGCGAGCGGCTCGCCCCCGAGTTCCGGGCGCTGCTGGAGGGCACCGAGCCGAGCGTGGCCCGGGCCCGCAAGGTGGGCGACTGGACGTGGCGGCCCACGGCGCACTGGGCCGCGATGCTCCCCTGGCACCGGGAGGAACTGGCGGCCCGGTGGCTCGACCACTTCGCCGCCGGCGCCGACCGGGACGAGCGCGGCGCGGGCCGGCTGCTGCCCGCCCTCGCCGAGGCCGGCGGCCCGGCCGGGCTCGCCCTGCACCTGGCGCTGGCCTACGGCCTGGGCGCCCGGCACACCGAGGACCGGACGGCGGCCGTCGACGCCCTGCTGGTGCTCGCCGCCCGCGGCGAGCTGGACGGCGCGCAGCTCGGCCGCGAACTCGGCGCGCTGGTCGACTGCGGCACGGTGAAGCCCAACCGGCTCGCGGCGGCGCTCACCCTGGCCGCCGGGACGGGCGCCTACGGCACGGTCTGGTCGGTGCTCGGGCCCGCGCTGCCGGCCCTGCTGGGCGGCGAGGGCACGCCCGCCCGGGGCCTCGGCGACCTGCTCGCCCTCGCGGCGGACTGCGCCCGGCGCACCGGCGCCCGGGGGCCGGTGGCCGAGGTGACGGCGGTGGCGGAGCAGGGCGGATCGAGCCGGCTGGTCAAGGAGGCCCGCGCACTGCGGGACGTCCTGGCGGGGTGACGCCGCGGTCGGTCCTGGGCCCAGGCGGTGGGCGGGACTTCCGTCCGCCGCCCCGTCCCGCAGGTGGCAGCGAACAGGTGGCTGCGGACAAGTGGGCGAACAGGTAACAGCAAACAGATAACAGCAGACAGATGACAGATAACAGATAACAGATTTCAGCGAACAGATTTTGAAATCTGTTCGCTGAAATCCGTCGCCCGGTCCCGGACCGGCACCGCGCTGCGGTCCCGGACCAGCGGCTCGATGCCGCGAGGCGTGGCCGCGACCGCGCGCCACCACAGCCGCAGCGCGGGCGGGTCGACCGGTTCGAAGGGCTTGCCGGGCCGGGGCACCGCCAGCCGGGCGCCGAGCGCCTGGGCAGCCGCGACCACCCGTTCGGCGGGCTCTTCCCAGGGGTGCGTCGCCAGGTTGAAGGTGCACCAGTGGATCGGCAGCAGCAGATCGCCGCCGAGGTCCAGGTGGGCCCGGACGCCCTCCTCGGGCGTCATGTGCACCTCGGGCCAGAAGTCGCTGTACGCGCCGACCTGCATCAGCGTCGCGTCGAACGGCCCGAGCCGGCGGCCGATCTCGGCGAAGCCCGGGAAGTAGCCGGTGTCCCCGCTGTGGAAGATCCGGTGCCCGCCGCCGGCCACCACCCAGGACGCCCAGAGGAACAGCGCGCTGGTGCGCGGGCCGCGGCTGCAGTAGTGCCGGGCCGGGGTGGCGGTGAGGGTGAGCCCGGCGATCTCGGCCGACTCCCACCAGTCGAGTTCGGCGATCCGCCGGGTCGGTACTCCCCAGCGCTCCAGGTGCGCGCCGACGCCGAGCGGGACGGCGAACACCGCGTCCGTCCCGATCAGCGCGCGGATGGTGGCCATGTCGAGGTGGTCGTAGTGGTCGTGGGAGATCACCACCACGTCCACCGGCCCGAGTTCGGACAGCGGCAGCGGCATCGGGTGCAGCCGTTTGGGCCCCGTCCAGGCGAACGGCGAGCAGCGCTCGCCCCACACCGGGTCGATCAGGACCCGCCGCCCGCCGATCTCGGCGAGCACGGTGGCGTGGCCGAGCCAGGTGAGTCGCAGTCCGGAGTCCGGCGGCAGGGCGAGGTCGACCGGGAGCAGCCGGTGCACGGGTACGGCGGCGGTCGGTGCCCGGCGGGTCTTGTCCCCGGTCAGTTGGGCGCGGGTGATCTCCAGCGGGCTGCGCTCGTAGACCAGGCGGCGGGTGGGCAGCGGGTTGCGGAAGGCGCCGTCGGCGAACTGCGGGGAGCGGTGGATCCGGGCCAGCCGTTCGCCCCGGGGTTCGGCACCGAAGGCCTCGGCCCGGACCAGGTGCCAGGCCGCGCGGGGCAGTCGGGCCAGGCCCGACCCGGTGCGGTTCGCGGTCGGGCCGAGGGCCGGGCTGGTGGTCGGGCTGTTGGTCGGCGGGGTGATGAACTGCGAGGACAGACCGGCGAGGCGGGAGAACCAGGGGGCGGGGCGGGGCAAGGCTCCTCCAAGGACGGTCACGGCTACCGGGCATGCCGGGGCGGGTATCCGGGCGACTGGTGGGGCCGCTGCGATACGACAACCATCTCGTCGGAGATTACTCGTCATGGGCCGTCCGGACCTGGTGAGCGGCCCCGCGCGGGCCAATCGGCGTACCCCGCCCGGCCGCGCGCCCAGGGCCACCGCCCGGCGCCGCTCCGCGTGGAGCCGCCCGGCGCCGCTACGCGTAGAAGCGGGTGATCGTCTCCGCGACGCAGTGCGGCTTGGCGCTCTCCGCGCTGGTGATCGTGAACCGCACCACCGCCTGGACCCCGCCCGGCACCTCGGTGGCCGAGACCAGTTCGGCGGTGGCCCGGATCGCGGTGCCCACCGGCACCGGCGCCGGGAAGCGCACCTTCTCCGAGCCGTAGTTCAGCGCCATGCGCACGCCCTCGACGCCGTAGCACTCCTTCGCCAGCACCGGGATCATCGACTGGGTCAGGTAGCCGTGCGCGATGGTCGAGCCGAACTGGCTCTCCTTGGCCCGCTCCGGGTCCACGTGGATCCACTGGTGGTCGCCGGTCGCCTCGGCGAACAGGTCGATCTGCCGCTGCCCGATGGTGTGCCACTCGCTGGTGCCCAGTTCGGTGCCGACGGCGGCGGTCAGATCGGCGAGGGAGGCGAAGCTCGTCACGGTGCGCTCCTGGGGGAGGGGTCAGGACGCCGGAAGCGTATGCGTACCCGCCGGTATCTGTCAGCGGTGCGGAACCGGGAACACCGGAACCCGGGAACCCGGGAACCCGGGAACCCGAGGGCGCGGCGGCCTGTGGGTGTTTCAGGACCGCAGCGCCCCGCGCCCCAGCGCGTCCTGCCCGGTCGGGAACAGCCGCCGGCCGCTGACCAGTTCCGGCACCAGCGCGACGAACAGCGGCTCCGGGTCCCCCACCCACGGCCGCAGGCCGGACCGCAGCACCCGCCGCACCTGCTCGGGCTCGCGCACCACGTCCGCCCGGCCGTGGACCAGCACGCTCCAGCCGGTCCGGGTGACCGGGTCCAGCAGGTCCGCCTGGAAGGCCACCACGGTGCCGTCAAGCCCGCGCGCGGTGGCACTTCCCCGGCGCACGGCGAGCACCAACCGCCCGTCCAGGACCTCGAAGGAGACCGGTAGCACGGCCGGCAGCGCGTGCTCGGTGTACACCACGCGCCCGACGGGCACGGTGCTGAGCAGCCGCAGGCACTCGGCCTCGCTCAGGGTCTCCACACGGTCCTCACGCTCCATGCGTCCGATCGTCCTCCGGTCGGCGCGCGCGCCGATAGGGCCCATGGTCCCTGAGCGGACGGGCCGGGAGCCCCGTCGGCGGCCGCCCGGGGCGGTAGCCTGCCCGGCGGCGGTACGGTACGCGCCCCTGCGCACCACGGCAGCGGCGGGCGCGGCGGGCGGTCCCGGGTGCGCCGGGGCCGGCATGGGAGGGGGCGTGCGGATGGCGGGCGGGGTCGACCTGGTGGTGATCGGGGCGAACGGCGGGCCCGATCGGGGCTTCGGGGGCTCGGCGCTGGCGCCGGACGGCGCCCGGTTGCTCGCGCGGGTGCTGCCCGGGATGTGCTTCGACGTCGGTGCGGCCGGCTGCCGGGTCACCGAGGTGGCGCCGGACGCGGACGCCAACGCGATGCTCACCGCCGTCCGGGAGGCCGCCCAGCACCCGGGCCGGTGGCTGGTGGTCTGCCTGGTCGGCCAGTTGGCGGTCGATCCGCGCGGGCGGCGGCTCGCCCTGGTGACCGGCGGCAGCACCGCCGACAACGCCTACCGGCGCGGCCTGGCCTGGGACTGGGTGGTCAGCGCGATGGTGCACGGTGGCCACGAGGAGGCCCTGCTGCTGGTCGACGCGGTGGCCGACCGGGACACCTGGGCGGCGTTGGAGCGCGGCGGCGGCGAGGACGGCGCGGGCGAACTGCTGGCCTACCCGCGTGTCCCGCTGTGGGGCCGGGTCGGCCGGTACACCCCGGGCAGACGCGGCCGGGACGCCGTACTGCCGGGTGGTGAGGGCTCGTTCAGCCATGCCCTGACCACCGTGCTGCGGCAGGGTGTCCCGGGCGCCCCGGCCGCCGTCGCCCCGCTGGATCTCCAGCCGTCCGTCGCCGCGCTGCTCGACGGGGGCGAAGCGCCGGGTGGTTCGGGTGCGCCGGGCGCGCGCCTGCTCGTTCCGCCGCAGGGCGGGCGCCTGTTGATGCGCAATCGGGCCGCGGTTCGGGGCGCATTGGCCGGATTGTCGCTTTCCGAAGAACTGTTGGCCGTTCTGTGGCGGGAAAGTGCCCCGACGGAACCGCCTTCCGCGTAAGGTCAGGTGGCCTGAGGTGTTGCCGTGATGGGGTGGGTTGGCGAAGAATCGATCCCCAGCGGAAACACCTGCGGGACGACGGAATTCTTCCGGCGGCCACGGATCACGAATCGGTCGGTCGCGACGAGGTGGGGCGATGCGGCAGCGCGGAAATGTGTTGCGCCCTGGGGCGGTTGGGGTCGGTGGGGTGGTTCTGGTGTTGCTCCTCGGGGCCTGTGCGAGCGGCGGTGCCGGTGGTTCCGTCGATCGGCTCGGAACGGCTGCGCCCAGTGTCGCGGGAGTGGATCCGGTACCTCCTTCGGGTGGTTCGGTAAACACCTCGATCGCGCCGACGGACGGGCCGGAAGGTGCCATGGGGCGGCTGGCCCTGAAGACGTATCAGGACTGGTGGCAGGCCCAGACCGAGGCATTCGGGCGGTCGGATTCGGACGGATTCGCTCTGGAGACGTACTCTTCCGGGCGGGCCCTTACCGACACCCTGGTCAGTCTCCGCCAACTTCGCGACGCCAAACTGGTGATGACCGGAACGCCGCGCAATTCGGCGGTGGTCAAGGCCATTGACCTGAAAGCCGATCCGCAGACCGCCGTGATCGAGGACTGCGTCGACGTGTCGGGATGGCACCGCGTCGACGCCGTCACCCAGGTGGCAAAGGATCCGGGCGACCGACTGAACCGCTACGTCGCGACCGCGTCCCTGCGCTGGTTCCAAGCACGTTGGCTGATCTACGACTTCAAGCGGGAGGTGGACCGGGCATGCTGAACACGCGTAAACCGGCCCGGCGATTCGCGATCCTCGCGCCGTTGTCCGCCGGGTTGCTGTTGGCCTCGGCGGTGTCGGCGGCGGCGGACGAACCGCCGGGCGGAGGTGCCGAACAGTGTTACCCGGACGTGATCTGCTCCGGGGTCAACACCGGTGGCACGAAACCGAAACCCGGACCGTCGCAGCCCGGCGGTGGCGGCGGGGGCGGTACGAGCGACGGGCCGCTGCTGTGCAGCTACCACGACCAGCAGTGGCCCTGCCACGACCCGGAGCGCGGCTGGTTCAACAGCGGCGTCGGATGCTACTTCCGCCCGCTGGACAACCCGCTCCCCGAGGGCGACCCGGCGTGGCAGGGCCACAAGCCGTCCGAGGGTGCGCTCTACTCGAAGGTCTGCCCGCAGACGGGCGGCGGCCAGGACGGCGCCGAGATCGTCTTCGAGGCCACCTCGCCGGCCGGGCCGCCGGCGCTGAACCTGGTGGACGTCGGCTTCGGCTTCGCCCACGAGATGCGCTTCCCGAAGCCGACGGCGGGCGTCGCGCCCAAGGGCACGGCGGTGGTGAAGGCGCCGGTCTGGCTCTGGCTGGACGGCGTGGCGGCGCCCGCGCCCAAGACGCTGTCCGTCCCGGGCGCCTCGGTCACCGTCACACCGGTGCTGAGGGGCGTGACCTGGGTCTTCGACAGCGGCGTCTCCGTGACCTGCGACAAGGCCGGGACGCCGTACGACCCCAAGTACGGCGCCGCCAAGTCCCCGGACTGCGGCTACGAGTTCGCCGTGGGCTCGGGCACCAGGAAGAGCGGCGTCTTCGACGGCACGGTGACGGCGAACTGGGTGGGCGAGGTCGTGGTCACGGGGCCGAACGCGAAGACCTTCGACGTCAAGATGCCGCAGTCCTCGAACTTCACGCTCAAGGTCGCCGAGGTGCAGGTCCTCAACTGACCCGGCGGCGGCGGACGTCCGATGCCCCGCGGCCCGGCCGCACGCGACCACGGCACCGGAGCCCGGGCACCGAAGCCCGGGCACCGGCGGCCCGAGCGGTGACGACCCGAGCACCGAGAACCCAGTACCGACGATCCGGAACGAGCACGAGGGAAGGGCGGAACCCGGTGGAGAACCGTACGTTCGCGACGCCGGGATCCGGCACACCCGCAGGGGCCGCGGTGTCCGTGGCGGTCCCGGACCAGGGGCAGGGGCCGGGCGAGGCCCCGGGCAGCGGTGCGGGCAAGGGCAAGGGGCGCGCCGCCCCGCACGTCCCCGGCCGGACGCTGCGGGCCCGGCGGCGGCGCCCGGCGGTGCTGGCGATGGCCGTCGCGCTGATCGCCGCCGGTGGCCTGGGCGGCGCGGTGCTCTACAACAGCACCGGCCAGCGGGTCGCCGTGCTGGCGCTGGCCCGGGACATCCCGTGGGGGCAGGTGATCACCGACGACGACCTGGTGGTGGCCCGGATCGCCGGCGATCCGGCGCTGCGGCCACTGTCCGCCACCGAACGGGACAAGGCGGTCGGCATGCGGGCCGCCACCGACCTCAAGCGCGGCGCGATGCTCACCAGGGGCGACGTCGCGCAGACCCTGGCGGTGCAGCCCGGCCAGATCGTGGTCGGCGTCTCGGCCAAGCACAGCCAACTGCCCGCCACCCGGCTCCAGCCGGGGCTGCAGATCGTCGTGGTCTACACCCCGGACAACACCAAGGCCGACTCGATGCCCGCGACGGTCATCACGGTCGGCCGGGTGGACACCGACGGCAGCCAGGTGATCGACGTGGCCGTCGGCGCGGCGGACGGCCCCCGGCTGGCGCAGTGGGTGGCCGGCGGCCGGATCCAGGTCCTGCTGGCCCCGCGCGCCGCCGCGGCGGGCGGCGCGACCGGGACCGCCGGTGCGGGCACCGGCGGCAGCGCCGCGCCGACGGCCCCGGCGACCGGAACCGCCTCCGGCGCTGCCACGGCCCCCGTGCCCCCGACCGGGGCGGGTGGCGCCTGATGGCGGTGATCGCGGTGGCCGGCGGCCCGGGCGCGCCCGGCGCGACCACGGCTGCCCTGGCCCTGCTGCTGGCCTGGCCGCTGGAACCCGGACGGCGGGTCCTGCTGGTGGAGGCCGACCCGGACGGCGGCGCGGTGCTCGCGGGCGCCCTGGAGGGCCGGGTCGACGCGGTGTACGGGCTGCGCAACCTGGCCGTCGCCGACCGGCGCGGACTGCTCGCCGCGACCATCTGGGAGCAGCTGATCGACCTCTCGCCCGAGGGCACCGCCGAGCGGCTGCTGCTGCCCGGGCTGACCGACCCCACCCAGGCCCCGGGCCTCGCCTACACCTGGGAGCCGCTCGTCGACCTGCTGCACGGCCTCGAACCGCAGGGCTACGACGTCATCGTGGACCTCGGCCGCTCCGGCGCCACCGGCGTGAGCGCCGTGCTGGCCCGCCGGGCGGACGTGGTCGCGGTGACCGTCCGCACCACGCTGCGCGGCCTGAGCTCGGCTAGGCCCCGGCTGTCCGCGCTCGCCGAGGACCTCGCCACGGCCGGCACCGGGGTGGACGCGCTCGGACTGCTGCTGGTCGCCGAGGGGCCGTACTCGGGGCCGGAGGTGTCGCGCGAGTTCGGCCTGCCGGTGCTGGGGCTGCTGCCGCACGCCACCCGCACCGCCCGGGTGCTCTCCGACGGCGGTGACATCACCGACCGGCGGTTCATCCGCTCGGAGCTGATGCGGACGGCGCGTTCGGCGGCGGACGAGGTGCAGCTGCTGGTCCGCCGCCGTCGCCAGCGGCTCGCGCCGACCGCCGCGCCGGTCCCGGCCCAGCTCACCGCCGCGGCCCGGACCGAGCCCCAGCCCCAGCCCCCGACCGCGGTGCACGTCCAGCCCCCGGTGCCGACCCCGCAGGCGGCCGCGCCGACGGCGTACCGGCCGGTGGAGGGGGAGCAGCCCTCGTACTCCCCGCCGCAGCCGGTCGGGCCGGTGATCACCACCGGCCCGGTGGCGCCGCTGGCCGGGCTGGCCCCCCAACCGGCCGCTCCGGCCCCGTTCCCGGGGCATGTTCAGCAGCCGCAGCAGTCGCAGCCGCAGCCGCCGTACGGACCGCAGGGCGGCTACGTCGCGTACGACCAGCAGGCCGGGTTCGGCCCGTACGACCAGCAGGGCGGGGCCCCGTACGACCAGCAGGGCGCGTACGTCCGCCCGGAGCCCGAGGACGACGGCCGCTACCCGCTCCAGCAGCCCGCCGTGACACCCGATCAGACACACCCGAACGGTCCGCAGCCGTACAACCCCGGGGAGGTGCTCCGTGCGCGGTAGCCCCCTGCACCAGCACCCCGCGGCCGACCCGGCCGCGCTGCCCTGGGCCACCCCGGCCCAGGCCCAGGCCCCGACACAGGCCCAGACGCCGGCGGCCGCCCCGCCCCAGGCCTACCGGCCGGGCCCCGTCGCCCCGCAGCCCGCGCCGCCGCCGTACGTCCAGCCGGGCGGCGCGGCCACGCCCACCGCCGTGCCCTCCCAGCTGCCCTCGCTCGACCTGCGCGGCGCCGCCACCCGGCCGGCCGTCGACCCGCAGGTCGCCCGCGAGCTGAAGCGCCAGGTCGCGGCCGAACTGCACCAGCAGATCACCCGGTTGACCGCCACCTCGGGCGCCGAACCGGACCGCGCCACCCGCCGCCAGCGCGGCCGCGCGCTGATCGAGGAGGCGGTCGCCCGCTGGTCCGACGCCTACGCGCAGACCCACGGCATC
Source organism: Kitasatospora sp. NPDC058492 (assembly GCF_042720685.1). Lineage (NCBI taxonomy): Bacteria > Bacillati > Actinomycetota > Actinomycetes > Kitasatosporales > Streptomycetaceae > Kitasatospora > Kitasatospora sp. NPDC058492. The sequence goes on along the minus strand of NZ_JBHXMU010000040.1, from coordinate 60,495 downwards.
CCGCCCACCCGGGAGCAGGACCGCGCGCTCGCCGAGGCCGTCTTCGACCTGCTGTTCCGGGCCGGGCGGCTCCAGCCCTACCTGGACGACCCGGAGATCGAGAACATCCTGATCAACGGCTGCGACGACGTCTGGGTCTCCCGGGTGCACCAACCCCTGCGCCAGGTACCGCCGGTGGCCGAGAGCGACGCCGAACTCGTCGAACTGCTCCAGGACCTGGCCCGCCAGCACGGCGGCGGCGAGCGCAGCCTGTCCACCGCCAGCCCGACCCTCGCGCTGCGCCTGGAGGGCGGCATGCGCCTCCAGGCGCTCACCGAGGTGACGCCCCGCCCGTACGTGGCGATCCGGCGCCACCGGGTGGCCTCGGCGACGCTGCCCGAGATGGTCGAACTCGGCACCCTGGACAGCACCTTGGCCGCGTTCCTGGCCGCCGCGATCCGGGCCCGGAAGAACGTGATGATCACCGGCACCCAGGGCGTCGGCAAGACCAGCCTGCTGCGCGCGATGGCCGCCGAGATCCCGCCGGACGAGCGGATCGGCACCCTGGAGTCGGAGTTCGAGCTGTGGCTGCACACCCTCGGCCACCTGCGCCAGGTCGTCCCGATGGAGGCCCGCGAGGGCAACGGCGAACGCGTCGAGGGCCGCCTGGCAGGCGAGTTGACGATCGGCGACCTCATCCCGGCGGCGCTGCGGATGACGCTGTCCCGGATCATCGTCGGCGAGGTCCGATCCGGCGAGGTCGTCCCGATGCTGCGGGTCATGACCAACGGCGAGGGCGGCTCGATGTGCACCCTGCACGCCCGCGGCCCGCACATGGTCGTCGACCGCATCGCCGAACTCTGCCTGGAGTACGGCTCGCACATGACCGACTCGCTCGCCTACCGGCTCACCGCCAACGCCCTGGACCTCATCGTGCACGTCGCCATGGTCGACGAGACCGCCGTCGGCGGCCGCCGGCACCGCTTCGTCTCCCACGTCCTGGAGGTCGCCGGCCTCGGCGAGAGCGGTCGGCCCGCGCTGAACACCGTGTTCGGCCCCCGGGTGGACCTCGGCGAGCCGCGGGCCGTCCCGCACACCCCGCCGCAGTGCCTGGACGACCTGCGCCGGGCCGGCTTCGACGCCGCCCTGCTCGGCTCCCGCTACGGCGGCTGGGCCACCCCGCTGCAACTGCGGATCGGCGGTGGCGCGCGATGATGCTGCTGTTCGCCCTGTGCGGGCTGGCCGTCGCGGGCGGCCTGGTCGCCCTGGTGGCCTGGGCCCGCGGCAGTGACCCGGCGGACGAGGACGAGACCCCGGAGCGGAGCAACCCGCTGGCCGGCCGCGCCCACGTCTTCTGGTACGGCGCCCCCGGCGCCGCCTCGGCCAGGGTCGCCCGGCTGCGCCGGATCCAGCTGCCGCTCGCGCTCGCCGGCGCCCCGCTCTCCTGGCTGTTCACCGGCATCCCGCTGGCCGCCCTGCTGGTGCCGTTGGCCGTGTTCGGCCTGCCCTGGCTGTTCGACACCACCCGCCCGGACACCCGCCGGATCGAACGCCTGGAGGCGCTGTCCGAGTGGACCCAGCGCATCGCCGACGTGCTGCTGCTCGGCGTCGGCCTCAACCAGGCCATCGTCACCAGCCGCCGCACCGCCCCCGCCGCCCTGGAGGAGGAGATCGGCGAACTGGCCGCCCGGCTCCAGGCCCGCTGGCGGCCCGAGGAGGCGCTCCAGGCCTTCGCCGACAGCGTCGCCGACGCCACCGCCGACAAGGTGCTCGCCGCGCTCGTGCTGCGCTCCGGTGACAGCGGCCCCGGCCTGGCCCGGGCACTGGCCGACATGGCCGACTCGGTGCGCGAGGAGGTCCGCCAGCGCCGCGCCATCGAGGCCGACCGGGCCAAGCACCGCACCACCATCCGCTGGCTGGTCGGCATCATCGTGCTGGTCGTCACGGTCGGCTCCTTCAACACCGAGTACACCCGGCCGTACGGCACGCTGCTCGGCCAGATCGTGCTCGCGGTCGTCGCCGCCCTGTTCGTCGCGATCATCGCCTGGATGCGCGCCCTCGCCTCGCACCCGCCGGTGCCCCGGCTGCTGGCGCCCGACCGGCGCGGCAAGGCCGGGCGCCGCGCCCCGGCGCGCGAGGACGAGGCGCTCCAGCAGCTCGGGGAGGTCCGGTGATCTCCCCCTGGTCCGTGCTGGCCGGGGCCGTCGCCGCCGGCGGCGTCGCCCTGCTGATCGCCGAACTGCGGCCCGCGCCGCCCGACCTGCGCCAGGCCCTGGACCGGCTGCACCGCACCCCCGCCGAACGGGCCGCGGACCCGGACGAGCGGCCGCGCTGGTACGACCGGATCGGCGAGCGCTCGATCGGCCTGCGCGGAGTGTCCCTGCCGCACCGCGAACTCGCCCTGATCGGCCGCGCCCCGGCCCGGTTCATGGTGCACAAGCTGCTGTTCGCCGCGATCGGCCTGCTGCTGCCCGCCTACCTGGGCGCGATGGCCGTGCTGATGGACATCGGCCTGCCCTTCGCCCTGCCGCTGCTGGCCGGGCCGCTGCTGGCCGGCCTGCTCTGGTTCGTCCCCGACGGCATCGTGCGCGGCGAGGCCAAGGAGGCGCGCAGCGAGTACCTGCACGGCATCGCCGCCTACCTCGAACTCGTCGCCCTGGAACGGGCCGCCGACTGCGGGCCCGCCGAGGCGCTGCGCCGCGCCGCCGCGGTCGGGCGCGGCACCGTGTTCCGGCGCATCCGCGACGCCCTCGACCGCGCCGCCACCGACCGGCTCCCGCCCTGGGCCGGACTCGACGCGCTGGCCGAGGAGTTGGGGCTCAGCCCGCTGCAGGACGTGGCGGACATCATGCGGCTGTCCGGCACCGACGGCGCCGCCGTGTACGACACCCTGCGGGCGCGCGCCAAGGGCCTGCGCGGCGAACTGCTCGCCGAGGACCTCGCCCGCGCCAACGCCGACAGCGAGCGGATGGTCGCACCCGGAGCCGCCCTCACCCTGCTGATGACCGTCCTGATCGTCTTCCCCGCACTCCACCAGATGCTCAACTGACCCTCCTCACAGGGCATCTGGCACCACACCGCACTCCACCCCCGGGAGACCCGAATGACCGTCCGACTCGTCCACCTGGCAGGCCGGCTGATCCGGCCCGTCCTGCTGCCCGTGCAGTTCGCCCTGCTGCTGTTCACCCTGCGGCTCGGCCGGCTGCGGGCCGCCCGCGCGCGCGGCGACCGCGGCGCGATCAGCATCGAACTCGCCCTAGCCATCATCGCGTTGGTCTTCGTCGCGGGTGCCGTCGCGACCGCGTTGTACCTGCTGAAGGACAAGGTCGTGCAGAAGGTGCAGCAGGACCCGAACATGCCGGGTGCGGGCGCGGCCGCGGGAGGCGCCACCAAGTGACGTACCGACCTCGCCGCCGCGGCGACCGGGGGTCGATGAGCGTGAGCCTCGCCATCGTCTTCCCGGTCGTCCTGGTGCTCCTGATGCTCGTCGTCCAGGCCGCGCTGCTGTGGTACGACCGCCAGCTCGCGCTCACCGCCGCCCGCGAGGGCGTGGACGCCGGCCGGATCCAGGGCAACGCGACGGACGAGGTGAAGAACGAGGCGGCGCGCCGACAGGCCAGGGACTTCCTCGACCGGCAGGGCGTGCACTCGTACACGGTGACGACCGACGGCAGCACGCCCGAAGTGGTCCGGGTCACGGTGGCGGTGCGCCCGCCGCTGCTGATACCCGGGCTGTCGGCGCCCGCCCTCACGCAGTTCGCCGAGGCGCCGCGCGAGCACTTCGTCCCGCCGGTGGCGGTGGCGCCGTGAGACGGCGGACCCGGGCCGACTGGTGGCCGGCGCCGCGCGCCGAGCGTGGTTCCGGGGACCGTTCCGCGCCCCGGGCCGAGCGCCGTTCCGCGCGCCGGCCCCGGTGGTGGCCGGTCCGGCGGAGCGACGGCGGCGCCGTCGCCATCGAGGCGGCGATCGTCGTGCCGCCGGTGGTCGGGCTGGTCCTGGTGGCCATCGCCGCCGGGCGGGTGCAGACCACGGCCGGTACGGTCGAGGCCGCCGCCCGGGCCGGCGCCCGCACCGCCTCGCTGCAGCGCAGCGTCGACGGGATGACGCAGCCGGGCCGGGACTCGGCCCTCGCGACGCTGCGCCAGCAGGGCGTCTCCTGCCGCAACGGGGACGTCCAGGTCGTGCCCGGCCGACTGGACCTGCCCGGCGGCGCCGTCACGACCGTCAAGGTCACCGTGGTGTGCGACGTCGAACTGGCGGACCTGCTCGGCGGACCGTCCGGCGTACCCGTGACGAAGCACCTCGTCGGCGAGTTCACCTCCGTGGTGGACCGCTACCGGGGCACATGACGGCCCGGGGCGGCACCCGGCGGGACACGGGCCACGACGGGGGATTGGGGACGGCCCGCGCGGGGGAGACGCAAGCGGAGAGCGCACGGGGGATGACGCGACGGGACCGGCCGGCGCCCGGTGGGGGCCGGTGGGGCGGACGAGGTGCGGGAGGGGCAGGGGGGATGGGAGTGCCTGTCAGGGCGCGGCGCCGACGCCGCTCCGACCGGGGCGCGGTCGCCCTCTTCGTGGCGATCTGCGCGGCCTACGTCGTGCTCGTCATCGCCCTGGTGATCGACGCCGGCGGCCGGTTGCGGGTCGCCGAACGCACCGACGCCTACGCCCAGGAGGCCGCGCGGGTCGGCGGACAGCAGCTCGACCAGGCCGCCGTCCTCCAGGGGAAGGGCTTCAAAATCCAGCAGGACTACGTCCGGCAGGCCGCCGACGCCTACCTGGCCCTGTACGGCCTCCAGGCGGGCGAGGTCGAGTTCTCCGGCGACGGCAAGGTCGTCACCGTCACCGTGCGGGCCGACTACCGGCCCGTCCTGCTGGGCGCGCTCGGGGAGCGGAAGGTAACGGGCAAGGGCAGTGCGACCCTCGTCCACGGAGTCGAGAAAGCGGAGACCGACTGATGGCCGCGCCACGTGCCAAGGACCAGGCCCGAACCGCCCCGGGCCGGGCTCGAACCGCCAAGGGCCGGAGCCCGGGTGCCGAGGACCAGGCCCGGAGCGCCAACGGCCGGGCCCACACCGGACACCGGGCCGCCGGCCGCCCCGCCGCCCCGGCGCCCCGCCCACCGCGCGGGCGCGGCCGCGGCGCAGCCCTGATCACCGCGCTCGCCGCGCTGGTCACCCTGCTCGCCCTGCTGCTCGGCGTCCCCGCGCTGCTGCTCTACGGCACCCGTGCGGTCGCCGCGATGGGCGAGGTCGCGCCAGACGGCGTCGGCCAGGCGCTCACCGGCCCGGACGACGGACGGCTGTTCCTCTGGCTGCTGGTCGTGGTCGGCTGGCTCGCCTGGGGCTGCTTCGCGTTCTCCGTCCTGCTGGAGATCCCCGCGCAGCTGCGCGGCCGGATCGCCCGCCGCATCCCCGCCTTCGGCTGGAGCCAGCGGATGGCGGCCGGTCTGGTCGGCTCGGTGTTCGCGCTGATGCCGGTCGCCGGCTCGGCCTTCGCCGCCACCCCGGCCCACACCGCCACCGCCCCGGCGCAGTTGGCGGCCGGCGTGCAGCGCGCCGCCCTGCCCGCCGCCCAGGCCGCGCCCGCCCTGGCGCCCGCCGCCGAGCAGAACCCCACGTACACCGTGCGGGACAGCCGGCCCGCCGACAGCCTGTGGTCCATCGCCGAACGCCAACTGGGCTCCGGTGAACGGTGGGTGGAGATCGCCAAGCTCAACGACGGCCGGGTGATGGATGATTCAGGTATCCGCTTCGACGCCGACCGGCCGATCCAGCCGGGGTGGGCGCTGCTGATGCCGGGGGACGCGAAGGCGGACGGGTCGGCGCCTGCGCCTGCTCCGACGCCTGCTCCTCCGTCCGAGCCCGCGCCCGCCCCTGCTTCCGGTGCCGGGTCGGCCCAGGTGCCGCAGGCCGGGACGGAGCCGGGTGCGGGCGGGCACGCGACGGTGACCGTCCAGGGCGGGGACAGCCTGTCCGTCATCGCCCAGAGGGAGTTGGGGGACGCCGAGGCGTGGCCGAAGCTCTTCGAGGCGAACAAGGGCGCCCAGGCGCCGGACGGAGAACGGCTGACCGATCCGGACGTGCTGGTGCCCGGGATGGTGCTCACGGTGCCGGGGGCGGCCGCTCCCGCGCCTGCTCCTTCGCCTGCTCCTCCGTCCGAGCCCGCGCCCGCTCCGGCGCCGCAGCCGGCGCCGTCGACCGGCCAGCCGCCGGCCGACCAGGCGCCCGCCACTCCCGCCCCCGCGCCGACCCCGGCCGCGTCCCAGCCCGTCACCCCGGCGCCCACCCATGCGCCCGCCCCCGCCGCGCACGCCGAACCGGCCGCCGGTGACGACTACTCCATCGCCCTCACCGCCTCCACCGTCGGTGTCCTGCTCGCCGCCGTCATGGTCGGCACCGTCGCCCACAAGCGCGGCACCCAACTGCGCGCCCGCCGCCCCCGGCACCGCATCACCATGCCCGACGCCGAGGCCGCCGCCTTCGAGAACGAGCTCAGGGCCCGTCAGGACGACGCCGGCCTCGACCTGCTCGACCGCGCCCTGCGCACCATGGCCCGCAACACCGTGCGCGGCGGCAAGCGCCTGCCCGCCATCGTCGCCGCCCGGATCACCCCCGGCCACACCATCGAACTGCACCTCTCCGGCCCGGCCACCCCGATCGCGCCGTTCCGCGCCGCGCACGCCGCCAACGTCTGGTGGTGCAGCCTCGACTCCGGCGACCTGCTCAGCGCCGCCCAGGCCCGCAAGACCGCCGCGCCCTACCCCGCCCTGGTCACCCTCGGCACCTCGCCCGACGGCTCGGTCGTCCTCGCCGACCTGGAGGCCGTCCGGCTGCTCCACCTCTCCGGCCACCCCGACGACGCCCGCGACATCCTGCGCACCCTCGCCGTCGAACTCGCGCACAGCCCGCTCGCCGACCGGCTCCACCTGCACCTGGTCGACCTCGCCGAGGAGGTGCCGATCAGCGGCCCGGCCGCCGAACGCATCCACCGCCACCCCACCCTGGAGGCCGCGCTCGCCGCCCTCGGCCCGCGCACCGCCAAGGCCCGCGCCACGCTGGTCGCCGCCGAGGCCGCCAGCCCGCGCGACGCCCGCAGCCGGGGCCAGGCCGACGAGTCCTGGACCCCCGAGATCGTGCTCTGCGCCCAGCAGCCCGGCGGCGAGGTCCCCGCCGAACTCGGCCGCCTGCTCGACGCCCGGCCGCGCACCTGCGTCGCCGTCATCACCCGCGCCCCCGAACGCGGCACCGGCCCCGTCGCCCGCTGGACCCTCCCGGCCACCGGCCAGGCGGCCATCCCCGGCCTGCACCTCACCGTCGAACTCCAGCGGCTCAGCGACCAGCAGTACGACCAGGTCACCGAACTGCTCCGCGCCGCCGACGACCTCACCCAGCACCCGGCCCCCGCCTGGACCCTGGACGGTCCCGGCCTCGACCCCGACGCGGACGACGACGACACCGACACGGCCGAACTGCCCGCCGCCGTACCCGTGCTGGCCGCCGTCGGCGCCGCCGCGACCGGCGCGCAGGGCGGTACGGACACGGCCGCCGGGCCCCGGCTGCTCGCCCGGGTCATCGGCACCGGCGCCAGCCCGTTCGCGGGCACCGACCCGGCGACGCCGGTACCGGCCCCTCCGGCCGGGCCGGGGCGGTACGCGGTCAACGGGCAGGGGCGGCAGGCCGCTTCCGCCGAGACCGGGACCGAGACCGGGAGCGGAGTCGGTACCGAGACCGGGAGCGGGATCGGGACCGACGAAGAGCTCGTGGTCGGGCAGCTCGTTGACGAGGCCACGGACGAGGCCACCCGGGACCTGCGCCGCCCGGACGCGGTGGCGGGGGACGCGGCGGAGGCACCGCAGCAAGCCCCCGCGGCCGTCCTCGCCGTCCAGCCCGTGCCGTCCGTTCCCGCCGTTCAGTCCGTCCAGCCGGTCGTGCCGCAGTCGCCCGTCGAGCCGGCCCCGGTCCACCAGCCCGCGCCCGCGTCCTCCGGCGTCGACCCGCGCGTCCCGTCCCGGCCGGAGCCCTCGCCCGATCTCCTGCCCGGCACCGAAGCCGAGGCCCCGGCCGAAGCCGATTCCCACGCTGATTCCCACACCGAGTCCGGAGTCGAACCCGGAGCCGAGCCCGGCCCCGCCGCCGTCGCTCCGGTCGCCCAGACCACCCCCGGGCGCAGCGACAGCGACGACCTGCTCGCCATCCTGCGCTCCCCGGAGGCGCACGCCGCCCGCAACGCCCCCCGGATCCGCCTGCTCGGCCCGGTCGACGTCGCCGGAGCCCTCGGTACCGCCGAACCCGGCGCGCTGTCCCGGCTCACCGAACTCGCCGTCTACCTCGCGCTGCGGCCCGGCGCCGACCACCACGCCCTCGACCACGACCTCCACCCCGGCGCCGCCCACCTCGACCCGCACCCCACCGCGGCCGACGCCAAGAGCCCGCTCCCCGGCAAACTCGCCGACCTGGCCGCCTGGTTCGGCACCTCGCCCGAGGGCCGCGCCTTCCTGCCCACCGACACCACCGACGGCTACTCCTTCACCCCGGTCGTCACCTGCGACTGGGACGAGTTCCGCAGCCTCTACCGGCGCGGCATGCGCAGCACCAGCGCCACCGCCGACGCCGCCCTCGCCCACGCCCTGGCCCTGGTACGCGGCGCCCCGTTCGCCGAGGCCCCGCCCGCCTCCTACGGCTGGGCCGAGGCCGAACGCCAGGACATGATCGCGGCGATCGTCGACACCGCCCACGAACTGGCCGCCCGCCGCCTGCAGTACGGCGACCACCGCAGCGCCGAGGCCGCCGTCTTCCGCGGCCTCGCCGTCGCCCCGGACGTCGAACTCCTGCACCGGGACCTCTTCTACGCCTACGCCTCGGCCGGCGCCCGCGACCAACTCCTGCGCGCCGTCAACCGTCTCGACGCGCTCAGCCGCCGCACCGGCCGTGACCTGGACGCCGACACCGTCGCCCTGCTCCGCGACCTGCTGGCCGGTTCCTGACGTCCCCTGCACGCCGCTGCCCGGCCGCCCCTCGGGGTGACCGGGCAGCGGCATGCAGGGCCGGGCCGGTCAGGCCCGTCGGTCAGTCCGGTCAGGTCGGGCAGACGCACCGGCCGTCGACGGTGCGCTCGGTGGCGGTGTGGACGTCCCGGACGGCGGCGAGCGGGACCCGGGCCACCGCCACACCCACCCGGGTCCGGTCCGCCGGCGTCCGGGCGACGACGTCGACCTGCCCCTGCTCCGCCACGGTGGCCCGGGCGAGCACGCTGAAGACGTACGCCCCGCCCTCGACGCCGTACCCGTCCGCCCACAGCTCGACCACCGCCCCGCCGTCCAGCGTCAGGTGCCAGGGCAGGGGCGGTCCGGCGGCGAAGTCCATGGCCGGGGAGTCCAGATGGTCGGGGAGTCTAAGGCGTGTCGTGTCGGTGTGTGCGCAACCAGGCGTCCAGGGTGGCGAAGTCGGCTGCGGTGAGGCCGCGTTGGTGGTCGACGCGGTGGAGGAGCGCGGGGGCGGGTGAGTGGGCCGCGACCCAGCGGCGGTCGGTGGCGGCGATCTCGTCGTCCACCCAGACGAACGGGCGGCCGGCGGCCCGGGCGACCAGCGCGCGGGTCTTCCCGTGCAGGCCGGCCGGTTCGTCGCCGTCCTCCACCGGCCAGCTCACGACGGGTAGTTGCGGCAGTCCGAGCCAGGGGGAGAGGCAGTCGTTCGCATCGGACATCCACGTCGTCGCCCACACCAGTTCGCACGGCAGGCTCAGCAGGCGCCCGCCGAGCGCCGGATCGACGCGGGCCAGCAGGGGGTTGACGCCCGGGCCGGGTGCGGCGGCGGAGACGCCGCGGAAGACGGGGTAGCCGCCCGGGGGCGGCGCGCCGAAGGGGATGAGCGGTCCGTCGACGTCGAGGAACAGGAGAGGTGTACCGGGGCCTGCCATGACGGCACGATAGCGGGCCGCGTGGCACGCCGATCGGAGACCCGGCCTGGATCGGGTGTGCCGGGATCTCGTAGGGTGGCGCGACGGGAGTGGTGGCAGGCACCACCCAGCAAGGGCATCAGACGCCGCGAAGCGGCGGGGTGGGCGGTGACCAGAAGATGGCGGAGACGACAGCTGTCCCCGGAGGCCCCGAACCGGCAGCGGACTCGGGCCCCTGGGACGCCGTACCGCCGCCGCGCACCCCGGCCGAGGAGCACCCGCCCGGGCCCGCCGCGCTCTACGAGCCGCCGCCCGTGCCCCCGCTCCCGCCGTCCGCTCCGGCAGCCCCGCCGTCGGCTCCGACGGCTCCGACGGCTCCGTCGGCTCCGTCGGCTCTGGCCGCGGTGCCGGGCCCACCGCCGACCGCGCCCACCGGATGGACCGTCACCGGCATGCCCGCCGTGGGCGCGCCGCCGTCCGCGGCCACGCCGCCGCCCTTCCCGGCCCCGGGCGTGAGCGCCCCCGGTGCGGGCGGACTGGGGGCGGCGCCGCGCGGACGGATCCTGGTCGTCGAGGGCGGTTACGGCAACTCCGGGCGCCGCACCTGGGGTCGGGGCGGTCCCGCCCAGGCGTCGGTGCTGTCCGCGATGCTCGCGGCCGTCTCACCGCAGGTACTGCTCGCCGCGGACGCGGTGGACGCCGTCCACCTCCCCGGCGCCAGCGACCCGCACACCGTCCTCGCCCACCTGCGCGCCGCGTCCCGCCATCCGGGGCCGCTGCTCGTCCACTTGGGCGGTCACGTGGTCGCCGACAAGCGCGGCGGACAGCTCCAGCTCACCCTGCGCGACTCCAAGCAGGACGGCCTGCCCTGGCAGGCCGTCGCCGCCGAGCTGAGCCACCGCCCGGCCGAGTGGCAGACCCTCGTCGTCGCCGACCTCAGCGCCGACCAGAACGCCTGGCCGTACCTCCAGGGCGCCGCCTCGCCGCTCAGCGAGGGCATCCCGCTGTGGGCGGTCGTCAGCCCGGACCCGGAGCAGATCGGCACCTTCACCAGGGCCCTGATCGAGGCGCTGCACGGCGGCCACCCCGGCGCGGGGGACGTGCTCGCGCCCGAGCAACTGCGGCAACAGGTGTACTCGGTGCTGCGGCCGGACGTCGTCATCCTGGCCACGCACGCCCCGGACCGGCCGGTCTTCCGCAACACCGCCCGCCGTGGCGACGGTCCGCCGGCCGACGCGGTGCCGGCTGACGTGGTGCCGGTTCACGCGGTGCCGCCGGTCGATGCCGTGCGGGCCGATGTGGTGTCGTCCGGGCCGGCCGCGCTGTCGGCGGTGCCGCCGGTGCCGGGTCGGGCGGAGTCGCAGGACGCCGTCGTCGAACCGCCCGTGGCGCCCTCGGCCTTGCCGTCGTCGGCCTCCCCGGCTCCCGCGACCGAGGCCGGTCCGGTGAGCCTGGTCAAGCCCGGCGTGCCGCCCACCCCGCCCAGGCCGTCCCGCCCGGTCAGCCTGCTGAAGGGGCAGCCGGCCGGCCGGGCTGGTGTGACCCTGCACAAGCCCGTTCCGGCGGACGCGACGCCCGAGGTCGTCGAGCCGTCCGCAGGCGTGACGCTGGCCAAGCCCCAGCAGCCGGGGCCGGAGCCGGAGTTGAAGCCGGAGTTGGAGTCCGGGCGGGAGCGGGAGTCGGAGCAGGCGCTGGCAGACGTCGCCACGCCGACGGCGGAACCGCAGGACGCCGCCCCGACGCAGGCCCCTCCCGTTGACGAGGCCCCCGCCGATGCGGTGTCGACGGTGGAAGCGCCGGACGACACGGCCCCTCCCGTTGACGAGGCCCCCGTGGACGCGGTCCCGGTGGCGGAGGCCCCAGCGGACGAGGTGCCGGCAGGCGCGGTGCCGGCGGACGAGGTGCCTGCCGATGCGGTGCCTGCAGACGCGGTGCCCGTCGACGCTCCGGCGTCCGGTCAGCCGCGTGCCGACTACCGGGACGCCATCGGCCGGATCGTCCGCAGCGCGGATGCCGGGGAGCACGGTGCCGCCACCGAACTCGCCTTCGCCCTCGAACTGGAGGCGATCGCCGAGCACGGCGCCGTCTCCGAACCGGTCCTCCAGGTGCGCCAGGTCCGGGCGCACGTGTGCCGTCTCGCGGGCCGGCCGGCCGAGGCCGCGGACATCTACCGCGAGGTGGCCCTGGCGCTGCTCCGTTCGCGGGGGCCGGACCACCCGGAGACCCAGCAGGCGGCCACCAATGCCGAGGCCTGCTGGCGCTCGGTCCCCGACCGCGCGGCGGCCCTTCGGATCGCCCCGGAGATCATCGAGCTCCGCGCCTACCTCCCGGGCCCCGACGGCCGTAAGCTCCGCGCCGCCGAGCGCTACCTCGCCCAACTGGCCGCCGCCCCGGAGCCCGCAGCGCCGCCCGCCCCGGAGCCCGCTTCCGCCTCGGCGGACCGCGTCTGACCCTTCGCGCCGCGCGGCCGGGCCGGCGACCGGCACCGGGCTGCGAGCAGCTAACACCGAACAGAAAACAAAAAACAGAAAACAGCGAACAGATAACAGATTTCGAAATCTGTTATCTGTTCGCTGTTAGTTGTTACTTGCTACCCACCACTGCCCGTCAGCGACCGGCGATGGCGTGGACGAACTTCGCGCCGTCGATGGTGCCGAGGCCGCTGGAGAGGTCGTAGCCCTCGGTGGCGGTGTAGCCGGTGACGCCGCCCCAGGAGTTGTCGCCCTCCTTCACGTCCGTGATGCCGGTCCGTGCGCCCGGGAGCAGGTTGAGCCCGTACAGGCGCCAGTTGAGCTGGCCGAGGCGGTGGCCGGCGAGCTGGTCGGCGAGGGCGACGACGCCGGAGAACAGCGGGGTGGCCTCGCTGGTGCCGCCGGTGAGGTGCCAGCCGACGGAGGTCGGGTCGTAGGACTCGTAGGTCCAGGCGCCGCCGTCGACGGCCGCGCTCATGCTGATGTCGGGCGTGCCGCGGTGGTTGCCGGTGACGTTGGCGACGCCGGCCTGGTACCACGGGCGCTCGAAGATGCCGGAGACGCCACCGCCGCCGGCGCCGGACTTGTCGTGCCACACCTTGTCGGGCGCGGTGCGCGCGCCGTTGTCGTCCAGGGTGAGCTGGGTGCCGCCGATGGAGGTGACCAGCGGGTCGGAGGACGGCCAGGAGTTGACCTTGTACGGGTACAGGTCGGTGCCGTTGGTCTGCGCGTCGGTGGCGCCGTTGTCGCCGGAGGCGGCGAGCACGGTGACGTTGTGGTCGGCGGCGGCCTTGAAGGCGTAGCGCAGGTCGGTGAGCGACTTGAAGTCGCCCTTGTCGTACCCCGGGAAGGTGTTCTCGGTGGCGCCGAAGCTCTGCGAGATGACGTCGCCGCGGCCGGCCTTGATGAGGGCCTTCTCGGCGTCCATCATCTCGGGCAGACCGGTGGTGCCCTCGGTCTCGGCGACACCGGTCTCGACCAGGACGATGTGCGCGTCGGGGGCGATGGCGTGGGCGTACTCGACGTCCAGCGTGGTCTCGCCGGCCCAGCCGGTGTGGTCGGGGTTCTTGGGGTCGAAGGCGGGGACGTTGCCCCACTTGACCACCTCGACGTTGGTGTCCTGGATGCCCCACTGCTTGTCGAAGACCTCCAGGTCGTGCTGGATGGTCGGCGAGCCGAAGGAGTCGACGATGACGATCGTGCGGCCCTTGCCGGTGATGCCCTCCTGGTACAGCGGGTTCAGGTTGTAGGCGTTCCGGTACTGCAGCGGCGAGTAGCAGTGGATGCCGATCTGGCTGACGCACTGGGTGGTGGTCAGCGGGGCGGTGCGGCCCTGGGCGTTGTGGTGCCCGAAGGAGGCGGGGCGGACGTGGACGCCCGTGAGGTCGTGCGCGGGGGCGGCGGTCGCGGCGCCGACCGCCGGGACGGCGATGGTGCCGGCCGTGAGGGCGGTGGCCCCGACGGCGAGCAGAGCCAGGGCACGGCGAAGGGGGGCGGGGCTGCCCATGGGACTCCTTGGGGCGCAGGGCCCGACCTGGTCCGGTCGGGTCGGTCCGGCCATCCCATCGACTGCCGCATGATCATGCCATAGTCATTTGGTGGGGTCGCCTGATCAGAGGCATGGTCATGCTCGGCCACGCGAAAAGGTAAAGACCGTCCCAGGTGAAGGTAACCCCACGCCCGGGACGGTCATGTGACGACACATCAGTATTATCGTACTAATGCTGAGGGGTTCTTGACGATCCCCGCCCGGGCCAGCCCTACCGCGCCCCGCCGTTGACGTACAGCGTCTGCCCGCTGACGTACGAGGCGTCCTCGCTGGCCAGGAAGGCGACCACGGACGCGATCTCCTCCGGCTGTCCCACCCGGCGCAGCGGGGTCCGGGCGGAGACCTCCGCGTGCTGGTCCTCGGCCGTGCTGCCGACCCGCTCGGCGGTGGCCGCGGTCATCGCGGTGGCGACGTACCCGGGGGCGACGGCGTTGACGTTGATGTTGAACGGCCCCAGCTCGATCGCGAGGGTCGCGGTGAGCCCCTGGATGCCGGCCTTGGCGGCCGCGTAGTTGGCCTGCCCCCGGTTGCCGAGGGCGGAGCGCGAGCTGAGCGAGACGATCTTCCCGTACTTCTGCGCCACCATGTACTTCTGCGCGACGTGGCTGCAGTTGTACGCGCTGGTCAGATTGACGGTCAGGACCGCGTCCCAGTCGGCCTTCGGCATCTTGAAGAACAGGTTGTCCCGGGTGATCCCGGCGTTGTTCACCAGGATGTGCACCCCGCCGAGGTCTGCCGCGACCTGTGCGAACACCGCCTCGACGGCGTCGTAGTCGGCCACGTCGCAGCCGTACGCCCGAGCGGTGCCGCCCTTGGCGGTGATCTCCGCGACCGTCCCGGCGGCCCGTTCGGCGGTGAGGTCGACGACGGCGACGGTCGCGCCCTCCTCGGCGAGCCGGCGGGCGGTGGCCGCGCCGATGCCCTGCGCGGCGCCGGTCACGACGGCGACCCGCCCCGCGAACCTGCCCGCCAGGCCCGTCACTTCAGCCACTGCGGCTACTTCAGTCATTCCCGGTGCTCCCTTGAACTCGGACGTGAACTCGAACTCGGACGTGAACTCGGACGCGGACTCGACCGTGAACTCGGCCGCGAACGCGGGCGCGCACTCAGTCAACGTTCTCGACGAGGACGGCAGTGCCCTGACCGACCCCCACACACATGGTGGCGAGGCCGCGCCGGGCGTCGGTGCGGCGCATCCGGTGCAGCAGGGTGGTGAGGATGCGCGCGCCGGAGCCGCCCAGCGGGTGGCCGAGCGCGATCGCCCCGCCGCTCGGGTTGACCAGTTCGTCGGCCTGTTCGGGGGTGAATCCGATGCCGTCGGCGGAGGCCAGGGCCTGGGCGGCGAAGGCCTCGTTGAGTTCGGCGGTGTCGAGGTCGGCCAGCGACCAGCCGGCCCGGCCGAGCACCTTGCGGGTGGCCGGCACCGGGCCGATGCCCATCACGTCGGGGTGCACCCCGACGGAGGCGCCGGCCACGTACCGGCCGAGCGGCCGCAGCCCGAGGTCGCGCAGCGCCTCCTCGCCGACCAGGAGCAGCCCGGCCGCGCCGTCGTTCATCGGCGAGGCGTTGCCGGCCGTGACGGTGCCGCCGGGGCGGAAGGCGGGCTTGAGGCGGGCGAGTTTCTCCAGGCTGGTGTCCTCGCGGATGCCCTCGTCCTGGCCGACCGTCACGCCGTCGGGCCGTTCGACCGGGATCAGCTCGGCGTCGAAGTGGCCGTCCTTGCGGGCGGCAGCGGCCCGTTGGTGGCTGCGCAGCGCGAAGGCGTCCTGGCGTTCCCGCCCGATGCCGTACCGGCCGGCCACCTCCTCGGCGGTCTCGCCCATGCTGAGCACGCCGTGCAGTTCGGCCATCCGGGGGTTGGTGAGCCGCCAGCCGAGCCGGGTGTCGTAGGTCTCGATCCGGTGCGGGAGGGCCTCGTCGGGGCGGGGGAGGACGAAGGGGGCGCGGGTCATCGACTCGCAGCCGCCGGCCAGGACGACGTCGGCCTCGCCGGAGCCGATGGCCCGGGCGGCGAGGGTGACGGCCTCCAGCCCGGAGGCGCAGAGCCGGTTGACGGTGGCGCCGGGGACGGTCTCCGGCAGGCCGGCCAGCAGGACGGCCATCCGGGCGGCGTTGCGGTTGTCCTCGCCGGCCTGGTTGGCGGCGCCCCAGTAGACGTCGTCGATGCGGGCGGGGTCGAGGGCGGGGACGTCGGCGAGCAGGGCGCGCAGCACGGTGGCCGAGAGGTCGTCCGGGCGGACCGTGGCGAGCGCTCCGCGCAGCCGGCCGATGGGTGTGCGGCGGGCTGCGGCGAAGTAGACGGGACGCACGTCGTCGGGCTCCTATCCGGTTGAATCCGAGTGATCCGAGTGATCCGAGCAGTCAGGGTGATCCGAGCAGTCAGGACGGTCCGGGTGGTCCGGGTGACCCGTCCTGGCTGATCGGATGGGATGAACGGGCTGGTCAGAAGGCGTTGACCCCGGTGAGGGCGCGGCCGATGAGCAACTGGTGGATCTGGCTGGTGCCCTCGTAGAGGGTCATGACCCGCGCGTCGCGCAGGTACTTGCCGACCGGGTACTCGTCGATGAAGCCGTAGCCGCCGAACACCTGGAGCGCGTTGTTGGCGGCCCGGACGGCGGCCTCGCTCGCGTAGAGCTTGGCGACGGAGGACTCGGTGGCGAACGGCAGACCGCGTTCGATGTGGTCGGCGACCTTCCAGGTGAGCAGCCGGGCGGCCTCGACGTCGACGGCGATGCCGGCCAGCAGTTCCTGGACGAGCTGGTGCGAGGCGATCGGGCGGCCGAACTGCTCGCGCTCGCCGGCGTAGCGGACGGCGGCCTCCAGGCAGGCGCGGGCGATGCCGACGCAGCCCGCCGCGACCGACATCCGGCCCTTGGCGAGCGCGGACATCGCCACCCGGAACCCCTTGTCGACCTCGCCGAGCCGCGCGCTGTCGGGCACCCGGACCCGGTCGAGGGCGAGCTCGGCGGTGGCCTGGCCGCGCAGGCCGAGCTTGCCGTGGATCTCGGTGCGGGTGAAGCCGGGCAGGTCGGTGGGCACCAGGAAAGCGGTGATGCCCTTGTGGCCCTGCCGGTCGGGGTCGTCGCCGCCGGTGCGGGCGAAGACCAGGGCGACGTCGGCCCAGGTGCCGTTGGTGATGAACATCTTGGCGCCGCTGATCAGCCAGTCGTCGCCGTCCCGGACGGCGCGGGTGCTGAGGTTGGCCGCGTCGGAGCCGGTGCCGGGTTCGGTGAGCGCGAAGCAGCCGAGCGACTCGCCCGAGGTGAGCCGGGGGAGCCAGTGCTGCTTCTGCTCCTCGGTCCCGTAGCCGTTGACGGACTTGGCGACCAGGCCGAGCGTGACCGAGACGATGCCGCGGACGGCCGAGTCGCCGCGGCCGAGCTCCTCCAGGACCAGGCAGTACGCGAGGTGGTCGCCGCCGCTGCCGCCGTAATCCTCGGGGATGGTGAGGCCGAGGAAGCCGAGCCCGGCCAGTTTGCCGATGATCGCGCGGTCGACGGACTCGGCACGGTCCCAGGCGGCGGCGTGCGGAGCGATCTCGCGGTCGGTGAAGGAGGCGGCGAGGTCCCGGACGGCGCTCTGCTCCTCGGACAGCTCCAGGTTCACGGCGGCTCCAGATCCATTAAACTAGCGCTGCAAGTTTTATGGAGGGACTGTAGCCCCGGCCGGCCCGCGCTGGGAAGGGGCACCTGCCAGAATCGGTCCCCGCCCCACCCGACCGGAGGAACCGGAGGCAGCACCCCGATGGCCCGCCCGCGCACCCCGCTGCTCAGCCGCGAGCGCATCGTCGCCGCTGCTCTGCGGCTGATCGACGCCGAGGGCCTGGCTGCCCTCTCCACCCGCCGCCTCGCCACCGAACTGTCGGTCAGCGGTCCCTCGCTCTACAACCACGTCGCGACCAAGGACGAACTGCTGGACGCGGTGGTGGACAGCGTGATCGGCGAGGTCGACTTGTCGATGTTCGGCACGCCCGACGGCCCGCCCACCGCTACGCCCACCGCTAAGCCCGACGGCACGCCCGACGACGCACCCACCGCTACGCCCAGCGGCCGGCCGACGCCCTGGCCGGACGCGCTGCGCGCCTGGGCCCGCTCCTACCGCGCCGCCCTCGCCGCCCACCCCAACATCGTGCCGGTGCTCGCCCAGGGCCCGGGCCGCCGACCGAACGCGCTGCGCCTGGCCGACGCGGTCTTCGGCCACCTGGTCGAGGCCGGCTGGCCGCGCGGCCAGGCCACCCGGATCGGCGCGCTGATGCGCTACTTCGTCACCGGCTCGGCACTGGCCTCCTTCGCGGCCGGCTTCCCCGCGGACGCCGAGGTGTACGACGCGGCCGACTACCCGCACCTCGGCGAGGCGCACCGGCTGGCCGGGCACCGCGGGACGGTGGACGAGGGCGCCTTCGAGACCGGCCTGGAAGCGCTGCTCGACGGGCTCGTCCTGCGCTTCGAGCGCCTCACCGAACGCCCCTAGACCCCGCCGCCGGCCTTCCCCCTGTCCCACCGTCCCGCTGTTTCCGCTGCCCCCGCCCCCGCTGCCCCCGCCCCCGCTGCCCCCGCCCCCGCTGCCCCCGCCCCCGCTGCCCCCGCCGCCCCCCGCCTCACCAGGGCTCGCGCGCCAGGAAGGCCGGCCGCAGCGACGGGTCCACCGGGTCGTAGTACCGGTGGTAGACGGGCGTGAGTCCGCCGGAGACCGGGGGCACGATCCAGCTCCAGTCCGCCGGGGTCGGCCGGCCGAGCCGCTTCTCCTGGGCGACGTGCCGGAGGAAGCGCTCGGACTCGGTGTGGTGGTCGGCGATCGTCACTCCGGCCTCCTGGAAGGAGTGCAGCACCGCGATGTTGAGCTCGATCAGCGCGCGGTCGCGCCAGAGCGTGCGCTCGCTGGAGGTGTCCAGGCCCAGGCGCTCGGCGACGGTGCCGAGCAGGTCGTAGCGGTCGGCGTCGGCGAGGTTGCGGGCGCCGATCTCGGTGCCCATGTACCAGCCGTTGAAGGGCGCGGCCGGGTAGCGGACGCCGCCGATCTCCAGCGTCATGTCGCTGATCGCGGGCACCGCGTACCAGCGCAGGCCCAGGTCGGCGAACCAGTCGTACGCGGGGTGGGTGAGCGGCACCTCCAGGGTGGTGTCGTCCGGCAGCTCGTACCAGCGCGGGCGCTCGTCGGGGCGTTCCTGGACGAGCAGCGGCAGCACCTCGAAGCGGTCCTCGGCGCACTTCCAGCCGAGGTCGCGGGCGCGGGCGGCGAGTGCGGTGCCGGCCGGGTCGCCGACGACGGCGTCGCCGACCCGGTGGCCGGCGTAGCGGACCAGCTGCTGGTTGACGATGCGGGCGGCCGGGCGGCCCGGGCGGTCGGGGGCGAACACCGAGACCACCGGGCGGATCCGTCCGCCGTTGCCGGCCAGCCGCAGGTGCTCGAAGCACTCGGCGGCGATGTCGTCGGCCGAGTCGAGGTGGCGCAGGTCGCGCACCACCAGACTGCGCCAGTACAGCCGGCCGATGCAGCGGGCGGCGTTGCGCCAGGCGAGTTTGGCGCCGTAGGCGAGTTCGGCGGGGGTGTGCTCGTAGCTGCCGGTGCGCCCGATCTCGTCGAGGACGGCCCGTATCCGGGCGTCCGGGGCCCCGGTGGCGGGCTGCTCGCGATGGAAGCGGCGGATGAACTCGGCGGCCTGCTCCGGGTCGGTGAACGGCGGCGTGGACGATGGCGGGGGCGTGGACGGCGGCGTGGACGATGGCGGGGGCGACGGCCGGGCCGCGGCCGGGGTGTGGGTGTGGGTGTGGGCGTACGGGCAGCCGCCGGCGGGGGCGGCGGCCGGTCTGCGGGCGCGGAGCCGGTTGAAGATCAAGGACACATCCCTCCTGGCGAACAGGAGTACCGGAGGTGTCCGGGCCGCCGCAGGGAGTGAACGATTCGGCCCCCGCACCCGCGCTGATCGCGCTAGGGTGCGGGGGCCGATGGTCGGACTGTCGGATCAGCCCATGTCCTCCAGTCGGACGCCCTTGGTCTCCTTCATGAACTTCGCCACGAAGACGATCGACAGCGCCGCGAACGCCGCGTACACCAGGTAGGTCGCCGACAGGTTCCAGCGCGACATCGACGGGAACGACACGGTGATCGCCCAGTTGGCGATCCACTGCGCGGAGGCGGCGACGGACAGCGCGGCGGCCCGGATGCGGTTCGGGAACATCTCGCCGAGCATCACCCAGACGACGACGCCCCAGGACATCGCGAAGAACAGCACGAAGGCGTTGGCGGCGACCAGCGCGACGGTGCCCTGGAGGTCGGGCAGCGTGACGTTGTCGCCGCTGCCGGTGGCGGAGGAGAACGCCCAGCCGGCCGCGCCGAGCGCGACGGCCATGCCGGCCGAGCCGATCAGGGCGAGCGGCTTGCGGCCGATCCGGTCCACCAGCAGGATCGCGACGACGGTGCCGAGGATGTTGATGACCGAGCCGACGAAGCTGATCAGCAGCGAGTTGCTCTGGTCGATGCCGACCGACTGCCACAGGATCGACGAGTAGTAGAAGATCACGTTGATGCCGACCAGCTGCTGGAAGACCGACAGGCCGATGCCGACCCAGACGATCGGCAGCAGGCCGAAGCGCCCGCCGAGCAGGTCGCCGAAGCGCGGGCGGTGGTCGGAGGCGATCAGCCCCTGGACCTCTGCGATCCGGGCGTCGGTGTCGATGTCCTGGCCCTCGACCTGGGCGAGCACGGCGCGGGCGTCGTCCAGCCGGCCGGCCTGGATCAGGTAGCGCGGGGACTCGGGGATCACCGAGGCGAGGGTGAAGTAGACCGCGGCCGGGACGACGCAGATGCCGAGCATCCACTGCCAGGCCTCCAGGCCGAGCAGCTGGCCGCGGGTGTCGCCGCCGGCCGCGTTCGCCAGCAGCCAGTTGACCAGCTGGGAGATCGCGATGCCGAGCACGATCGCGGCCTGCTGGAAGGAGGCCAGCCGGCCCCGGTACTTGGTGGGCGCGACCTCGGCGATGTAGGTCGGGGCGATCACCGAGGCGATGCCGATGGCCGCGCCGCCGAGCACGCGCCAGAAGGCGAGGTCCCAGGCGGCGAAGGGGAGCATCGAGCCGATCGCGCTGACCGCGAACAGCAGCGCGCCCGCCTTCATGACCTTGATGCGGCCGTAGCGGTCGGCGAACCGGCCGGCCAGTGCGGCGCCGATCGCCGAGCCCAGCAGGGCGGAGGAGACGATCAGACCGGTCACGCCGTCGCCGACGCCGAACTTCTCCTGGATTCCGGAGACGGCGCCGTTGATCACGGAACTGTCGTAGCCGAACAGGAACCCGCCGAGGGCTGCGGCGGCGGTGATGAAGACGACGAAGCCGAGGCGGCCGGGCGCGGAGGCCTCGACCGCCCCGGAGGGCTGCTTGGTGACGCTCACGATCTTGACTCCTGGTACTCAACGCTGAGCTCGGTAGCCGAGATCGTAACCCCTATTCGTTTAAGTCTTGTACACCTGAAACCTCAATTTTTGCTCTGAGTATTCGTAAAGTGAACAAGCAAATTAGGCTGCGCCGACCCTCCCTACGCCGGGGCGGACAGTGACAGCCCGAACCGGCCCTCCTCGTCCGTCCACCAGTGGCTCAGCCGCAGCCCGGCCGCCGCCAGCTCGGCGGACACCCGCTCCCGGCGGAACTTGGCGGACACCTCGGTGCGCAGCTCCTCGCCCCGGTCGAAGTGCACCGGCAGGTTCAGCGCCGGGATCTTCACGGTCTGCGCGCGCAGCGAGCGCAGCCGCATCTCGATCCACTCCCGGTCCGGGTCCCACCGCGCGACGTGCGCGAACGCGGTCGGGTCGAAGTCGGCGCCCAGCTCGCGGTTGAGCACGTTGAGCACGTTGAGGTTGAACTCGGCGGTCACCCCGGCCGCGTCGTCGTAGGCGGCGACCAGCATCGACGGGTCCTTGACCAGGTCGGTGCCGAGCAGCAGGAAGTCGCCCGGGTCGAGGGCCGCGCGCAGCCCGCGCAGGAAGGCCGCCCGCTCCTCGGGCAGCAGGTTGCCCAGGGTGCCGCCGAGGAAGGCGACCAGCCGGGGGCCGCCCTCCGGGGGCAGGCCGAGCCGGGCGGTGAAGTCGGCCAGCACGCCGTGTACGGCGAGCCCGGGGTACTCGGCGGCGAGCGCGACGCCGGCGGCGGTCAGCGCGCTCTCGCTGACGTCCACCGGGACGTACGTCTCCAGGGTGCCGAGCGCGCGCAGCGCGTCCAGCAGCAGCCGGGTCTTCTCGGAGGAGCCGGAGCCCAGCTCGACCAGCGTGCGGGCCCCGGTGGCGGCGGCGATCTCGCCGGCCCGGGCGGTCAGGATGGCCCGCTCGGCGCGGGTCGGGTAGTACTCCGGCAGCCGGGTGATCTCCTCGAACAGCTCGCTGCCCCGCGCGTCGTAGAACCACTTCGGCGGCAGCCACTTGGGTTCGGAGGTCAGCCCGTGCTGCACGTCGTGGCGCAGCGCGGTGCTGAAGTGGTCGGCGGGCAGCAGCCGGGTGAGATCAAATGTGTCCATGACAGGGTGGGTCCTCTGTTCAGAAGATGAAGGGGCGATGGAGGATCAGTAGTGGCCGAGGAGCTGACGGACGGTGACGCCGCGCTCGTCGACCACCACCAGCGAGCCGTCCGGAACGGCCGTCCAGCCGGGGGCGTCGTCGTACGGCTCGGAGGCCACCACCGTGCCGAGCCCGGGCAGGTCGCGGTGGTGCAGGGTGTCGCCCCAGGCGGTCGCGGCGAGCGTGCGGCCGTCGGTGAGCAGCAGGTTGAGCCGGCCGGTGGTGTGTGCGGTGACGTCCGCGACGGTGCCCGCCAGCGCCTCGCCGAGCCCGGCCCCCGCCCGCAGCCGGTGCAGGGCCAGGGCCCACAGCAGCGCCGAGTCGGAGCGCGCCTCCAGCTCCAGCAGCTCGGCCGGCGGGAGCAGGGCGGCCAGCGCGTCCAGCTTGCCCGGCCAGCCCGCCACCGCGCCGTTGTGGCTGAACAGCCAGTGCCCGGCCGCGAACGGCGCCGCCGCGCTCTCGCCCGCCGCGCAGCCCTCGGTGGCGGAGCGCACCGCCGCCAGCAGCGCCCGGGTGCGGATCACCCGGGCGAGGTCGGCGAACGCGGCGTCCGCCCAGATCGGCCCGTCCCGGCGGTAGCGGGCCGGCACCTCGTCGCCGTCCGCGTACCAGCCGAGGCCGAAGCCGTCCGCGTTGACCGTGCCGTACTGCTGCGCCCGGGGCGCCCAGGACTGCCGGTACAGGCCGTGCGGCGGGTGCACCAGCAGCTCCTGCGGCGCCACCGGCTCACCCAGGTAGGCGAGGTGGCGGCACATCAGGCCACCTCCAGGTCGCGGGCGGTGCGGAACCCGGCGAAGATCTGCCGCCGGACGGGGTAGTCCCAGTTACGGAAGGTGCCCCGGCAGGCGACCGGCGCCACCGCGAAGCAGCCGCCGCGCAGCACCTTGTACTCCGGTCCGAAGAAGACCTCCGAGTACTCCTGGTACGGCCAGGCCCGGAACCCCGGGTAGGGGCGGAAGTCGCTGGCCGTCCACTCCCACACGTCGCCGATCAACTGCCGTACACCGCACGGGGACTCGCCCGCCGGGTAGCCGCCGGCCGGGGCCGGGCGCAGGTGCCGCTGCCCGAGGTTGGCGTGCTCGGCTCCGGGGGCCTGGTCGCCCCACGGGTAGCGGCGGGAGCGGCCGCTCGCCGGGTCGTGCCGGGCCGCCTTCTCCCACTCCGCCTCGGTCGGCAGCCGCCGTCCGGCCCACCGGGCGTAGGCGTCCGCCTCGTACCAGCTGACGTGCAGGACGGGCTCGTCCGCCGGGACGGGCTCCACCGCGCCGAACCGGCGCCGCAGCCACTGGCCGCCGTCCAGGCGCCAGAACAGCGGGGCGGTCAGGTCGGCCCGCCGCCGGTGCTCCCAGCCCTCGGGCGTCCACCAGCGCGGCTCGTCGTAGCCGCCGTCCGCGATGAACCGCTGGTACGCGGCGTTGGTGACGGGCGTGGTGTCCAGCAGGAAGGCGGGCAGCTCGACCACGTGCGCGGGGCGCTCGTTGTCCAGCGCCCACGGCTCGGTGTCGGTGCCCATCGTGAACGGCCCTGCGGGGACGAGCACTTCGGCGGGCAGAGCGGCCGCGTCCGCCGGGGCGGGCGGCGGCGGGGGAGCGGCCAGCGCCGGCTCCCCCGGGCGGAGCTGGTGGGTGATCAGCATCGTCTCGTCGTGCTGCTGCTCGTGCTGGGCGATCATCCCGAACGCGAACCCCGCGTCCAGCAGCGGCGCCCCCTCCAGCGGGCTGGCCGCCAGCAGGTCCAGCACCCGGCCGCGCACCTCGTGCGCGTACGCCCGGGCCTCGGCGGGCGCCAGCAGCGGCAGGCTCGGCCGCTCGGCCCGGGGGTGCTGGAAGGCGTCGTACAGCGGGTCGATCTCCGGGTGCATCGGGTCGCGGCCGCCGACGTTGCGCAGCAGCCAGAGTTCCTCCTGGTTGCCGATGTGCGCCAGGTCCCAGACCAGCGGGGACATCAACGGCGAGTGCTGGGCGGTGAGGTCGCCGTCCTCGACGCAGTCGGTGAGCGCGGCGGTGCGGGCGCGGGCGGCCAGCAGCTCGGCCGCGATGGTCTCGCGCAACTCCTCGGTGCCCGCCGCCGGGGCGGCAGGGGGGCGGACGTCGGTCATGGTGCGGCCTCCTCCGGAGGAGTGCGTCGGGTGCCGGAGCGCAGGGCGTCCAGCTGGTCGTCGGCGGGGCAGCGGCCTCGCGCGGGGTAGCGCTCGGCGAACTCGGCGACGGCGGCGCGCAGCCGTCCGGCGCCGGGCAGGCGGCCCAGCGCGGCGTCGGCGGCGGCGAAGCAGGTCAGGGCGGCGCGGCGCAGCTCGGGATCGGCGACGGCCAGCGTCGCGGCCCGGCGCCAGACGTCGCTGCGCGGCGGGCGCGGACCGTCCGGGCGGTCCAGCGGCTCCAGCGCGGCGAGCGCGGCCTCGGCGGCCGGCGGGTCGTCCAGCAGCGCGGTGACCAGGGCGGTGGGTACCACCCAGCCGTCCCCGGGCTGGGCGTCGATCATGCGCAGCTCCAGGTGGCCGCGTGGGCGCACCGGCGGGAACAGGGTGGTCCGGTGGTAGTCCAAGTCGGCCAGCGTGGGCGGGCGTTCACCACCGCCGCGGACCCAGTCGCGGAAGGTCAGGCCGGGCGGGGCCGTCCACGGCAGCCCCTCCGGGCGGCGCACGCACAGCACCTCGGCGTCCAGCACGTACTGCGCCCAGGCCTCGCGCGGGTCGCCGTGGTCCGGCTCCGGGGCGAGCGTGCGGGTCGGGTCCATCCGGGACCAGACGGTCTGCCGGGTGGACCGGTGACCGGTCGGCCTGCCGTCCAGCAGCGGGGAGTTGGCGAAGGCGGCGACCAGGACCGGGCCGAGCAGGTGGGTCAGCCGCCAGCGGCGCTCCACCGCGTGCGGGCCGCCCGCGTCGCCGGCGTCCAGGCACACCTGCACCGAGGCCGTGCCGGTCATCATGATCCGGCCCCAGGGGCCGGCGGAGTCGAAGAACCGCTCCATCGCGAGGTAGCGGGGGTGGTCCAGGACCATCAGGCGGGGGCGGGCCAGCGGGTCCGTCCCGGTGCCGGTGAGGCGCAGGCCCTGTGTCGCGAAGGCGGCCCGCAGGGCGGTCAGATCGCGTCGGGTGTCCTCGACGCAGGCCAGGAGGCCGGTGGCGGGCGGGGAGCTGAGCTCGACCTGCCCGCCGGGTTCGAGCGTGAGCCGCGAGCCGGAGGGGAGCGAGGCCCCGTCCGGGCCGCCGAGTGGCAGCGACTCCAGTGCGGCGTGGACCAGTTCCGGTCGGACGGGCTTGCCGGGACATCGGTCGTCGTGGACGAACCACTCGACCTCGACGCCCACCAGCCGGGGCGGTCCGATCTTGAAGCAGACGCCCGACACGTGGCTGAGCGCCCCCGACTCGGTCAGCGGGGTCACCCCCGGCGGGGGCGCTGGGGGGCTCTGCCGGTCGGGCGGAGTGGTGCGGGATGTCGGTATCACCGGACTTACCATCCTCGGGGTCAGGATTGCGGCCCGAACTACCCTGCCCAGTCTGCTACGGAGCATGCGGGGGCGCTTCGCAAATATCGTGTGAACGTTCGTTTCTGCAGGTCAGGGTTGGCGCGATCGGGTGAATCCGGGGATCCGGGGCGGCTTTCCGGGCGTGCGCGGGGTGCCGGGCGGGAGCGTTGAGGGACGTCGGTGAGCAGATGGCGCGCGGGCGTCGGGCGGGGTGCCCCGGCGGTTCGGTCACCGTCGGTCGAGGCGCTCCAGGACGGCGTCCAGCACCGGGCCCGGCAGGGCGTAGTTCAGCCGCAGCCCGCCCCGGCCGCCGGGGCCGAACTCGGCGCCGTCCGAGGCCTCCAGGCCGCAGCGCTCCAGCAGCGCCCGGCGGGCCCCGTCCGGCGGCAGCCCCAGGGCGGCGGCGTCCAGCCAGAGCAGGTACGAGGACTGCGGCGCGGAGCGGACGGCGGTCCCCAGCCGGCCGGTGAGCCGGGCGCGGGCGGCGGCGAGGTGGGCGAGCAGTGCGTCCAGCCACGGCCCGCCCTCGGCCAGCGCCGCCCGCTGGACGGTCTGCTCCAGCAGGCCGCCCTCCCAGAGGCCGAAGCCGGCCAGCACCTCGGTGAACCGGGCGCGCAGGCCCGGATCGGGGACGAGCGCGAAACTGCTCGGCAGGCCGGAGCAGTTGAAGGTCTTGCCGACCGAGTTCAGCGTGACCACCCGGGGCCGGAGCGCCGCGTCGACGGTGGCCACCGCCACCGGGTGGACGTACCCGGGGTGGGTGAGATCGCCGTGCACCTCGTCCGAGACCAGCAGCGCGCCGGCCTCCGCCGCCCGCTCGGCGAGGGACCGCAGTTCGGCGGCCGGCCAGACCCGGGCGGAGGGGTTGTGCGGGCTGCTCAGCAGAACGGCTCCGGCCGGGTGGGGGAGCGGGCCGTCCGGGAGCCGGTAGCCGTCCGGGCCGACGGCCAGGGGCAGTTCCCGGTACGGGAGGCCGGCCGCCCGGCACAGTTGGGCGAAGCCGCCCCACTCCGGCGTCGGGAACAGCACCGGCGCCTGCGGGCGCACGGTCTCCAGCAGCAGGCGCAGGGCGGTGCGCGGGCCGCAGGGCAGCAGCAGCACCCAGTCCGGATCCACCTCGACGCCGTGCCGCGAGCGGTACCAGCGGGCCACCAGAGCCCGCCCGGCCGGGTCGCACACCGTGTACCCGTACGCGCGGTGGCGGGCCCGGCGCTCCAGCGCGGCGGCCACGGCCGGGGGCCCGGGCAGGTCCATGTCCGCCAGGCCCATCGCGATCACCCCGGGCGCCCCCGCGCGGGCCCACTTGCTGCTGCCCGTCCCGGTCCGGTCGAAGGGGGCCGTGAAGCCGAACGCGTCCGGTGCGGTGGTGGGCATGACGGCCTCCGGTGGTCGGGGGTGCGCCGCCACGCTAGAGCCGGACGGGTCCTGGCCGCCACCGGCCGTGTAGTCACCTCTTCGCCGGCCCGCCCCCGCTGCCCAGGTGCGCCGCCAGCCCCCGCCGCCCCCGGCGCATCATCACCGCGTGGTTGGCCCGGAACAGCGGGTGCAGGGGCAGCGCGAGGCGGCGCAGCAGGGGCTTGCCGGGGCGGGTGTCCTCCTCGAAGAGCACGCGGCTGCCCGGCCCGTCCGAGGTGACGGTGAACCGTGACCACCCGGTGAGATCGCCCCGCATGGCCGCCTCCAGCACTCCGGCGGCCGGGTCGCGCCGTCGGGTCTCCAGGCGGATCACCAGCCGGTACGGCAGCAGCGCGCGCACCACGAGGTCCCCGGACTCCTCGCCGGTCTGCCGGACTTCGAGGACCTCGGGCCACCACAGCGGGTAACTCCGTACGTCCTCCAGTGCCGCGTACACGTCGGGCGCCGGCGCCGCGAGTCGCCACGTGCCCCGGAAACGGTAGTGGTTGGGGTCCACGGGCCCCACCCTAGGACGCTCCGGTCCGGAGCCGGCCCGTTTCGGTCGGGTTCCCTCGTCGGCCCGGACCGGGTCCCTGTGTAGGCCCCTGCGTGGGCCCCTGTGTCGGCCCGGCCGTCGGTCGGTCCGGTGCCGGTGAGACGGGCGGCGAACGCTCCGTAAACGTCGCATGCCAGGACGGAGGTGTTCCGCTTGCGGCCGTTCGGGGTGCAGGGGAGGATCTTGTGTGCTTGTAGTCTCGTCTGTCACAGCAGCTGTCGCGAGGCACTGCATCCCCGGAAAACGGAGTGAAGGAGTCACAGGCATGCGGCGACCGAGCTGGGTACCGGAGGGCACGGACCTGGACAAACCGAACGCCGCGCGGGTCTACGACTACTACCTGGGGGGCTCGCACAACTTCGAGGTCGACCGGGAGATGGCGCGCAAGGCGATGGCCCTGTGGCCGGAGCTGCCGCAGATCATGCGCTCCAACCGGGCCTTCCTGCGGCGGGCCGTGTCCTTCCTGGCCGAGCGCGGCGTCACCCGCTTCCTGGACATCGGCTCCGGCATCCCGACCTTCGGCGCGGTGCACGAGATCGCCCGCGCGATCCGCCCCGAGGCGACGGTCCTCTACGTGGACCGGGACCCGGTCGCCGTCGCACACAGCCGCCTGCTGCTGGAGGACGACCCCGGCAGCGAGGTCGTCCAGGCCGATCTGCGCGACATCCACGACCTGCTGGCCCGCCCCGAGGTGGCCGCCCTGCTGGCGCAGGGCGAGCCGGTGGCCGTCCTGCTGGTCGCCGTCGCGCACTTCGTCACCGACGACGAGGACCCGTGGAAGCTGATCGGCACGCTCCGTGACGCGCTCCCGCCCGGCAGCGCGCTGGTCCTCTCGCACGCCTCCCTGGAGGGCCGACCGGACCAGGCGGAGGAGCACCAGGAGCTCTACCGCAGGACGCCGACCCCGCTGACCATGCGCACCCACGAGCAGATCAGCGGGATGTTCGCCGGCTTCGAGCTGGTCGAACCGGGCGTGGTCTACCTGCCGCAGTGGCGCCCGGACCAGCCGGAGACGGTCGGCGAGCACCCCGAGCGGATGACCGGGGTGGCGGGCGTGGGGTTCCGCCCTTGAGCGGACGGATCGGGCGAGTGACCGACGGCCGCGGGCTCCGCGAAGCGGCCGCCGGTCACCCCGCCGTGCCCGCCGCGTGGACCACTGCGCCCCCTGCCCGGACCACTGCGCCCCCCGCCCGGCCCGCCGCCGTCTGCGGCGGCCACCCCGCAGCGGTGACCGCACGCACCCGGGCGGACGCATGAGCGCCTCCCCGGTCGCCGGCAGCGCCGAGCGGTTCCACGAGGCCTGGGCGCGGCTGCTCTCCGCCGACCACGGCACGGCCGTCGACCCCGGGCTGCTCGGCCGCCTCACCGCCCGCACCGCAGCCCTGCTCCACCGCGCGCAGCTGGGCGAGCCGTTCGAGCCCCGGCTGGCCGAGCAGGCCGGCGCGGAACTGGTCGACGCGCACTTCACCGACCCGGTGGTGCTGGCCCGGGCGGTGGAACTGCTCCAGGTGCAGCCGCTCGGCGACGACCGCGGCCCGGCCCTGACCGGCGCCTTCGCGGCCGGCTGGGCCGCCGCCCTGCGCGAGCGCACGCTGCGGGAGCAGGAGGCGATCCGCACCGCCGCCGACACCGCCCGCAAGGAGGCCGAGCGGGCGCTGCGCGACTCCGAGGCCCGGTTCCGGGCGCTGTTCGAGAGCGCGGCCATCGGGATCGGCATCGGCGACACCGACGGCAACATCCTGGCGGTCAACAAGGCGCTCCAGGAGCTGTTCGGCGCGAGCCCGGAGGACATGACCGGCCGCCGGGTCGGCGACCTCGTCCACCCCGAGGACACCCCGGGCGTGTGGGAGGCGTACGAGGAGCTGATCAGCGGCAAGCGGGACTACTTCCAGTTCGACAAGCCGTACTACCGCCAGGACGGCGAGGTGGTCTGGACCCATCTGACCGTCTCGCTGATCCGCGACGACGACGGCGTCCCGCAGTACCAGGTCGCGATGCTGGAGGACGTCACCGACCGCTACCGGCTCCAGGAGCGGCTGCGCCACCAGGCCACCCACGACCCGCTGACCGGCCTGCCGAACCGGGCGGCCTTCTTCGAGCGGCTGGAGAAGCTGTTCGAGGATCCGGATCCGGGCGCCAGGTTCGGCCTCTGCTACGTCGACCTCGACGGCTTCAAGGTGGTCAACGACAGCCTCGGCCACGACACCGGGGACGAGCTGCTGTCCGCCGTGGCGGCCCGGCTGAAGGCCGCGCTCAACCCGCTCGGCCACCTGGTGGCCCGGCTCGGCGGCGACGAGTTCGTGGTGCTGCTGGAGAACTGCCGGGGCGAGCAGGAGGCCGTCGCGGCGGCGAAGACGGTGCTCAAGGCGCTGGCCGGGCCGGTGCTGATCGGCGATCACAAGCTGGCCGTGGGTGCGAGCGTCGGCGTGCTGGAGCGGCGGGTGTCCACCACCACCCCGGGCGCGGCCGTGCGGGCCGCTGACCTGACGCTGTACCGGGCCAAGGAGGCCGGCCGCGGCCGCTGGACACTGTTCGACCCCAAGGAGAACGCCCGCGCGGTCAGCCGTTACGCGGTGTCGGTGCGGATGCCGGCCGCCCTCGACCGGGGCGAGTTCTTCATCGACTACCAGCCGCTGTACGCGCTGGCGGACGGCCGACTGGCCGCGGTGGAGGCGCTGGTGCGCTGGCGCCACCCGCAGCTCGGCGTGCTCGGCCCGGACGAGTTCGTGACCACCGCCGAGGAGACCGGGCTGATCATGCCGCTCGGCCGCTGGGTGCTGGAGCAGGCCTGTGGCCAGGCCGCGGACTGGGTCAAGCGCTTCGGCGACGCCGCGCCGCAGCTGAACGTCAACCTGGCGGTCCGCCAGGCGCGCAGCGCGGCGCTCGTCACCGACCTCGGCCGGATCCTGGATGCGACCGGACTCGATCCGGCCCGGCTGCAGCTGGAGATCACCGAGTCGACCGTGGTCGGGCCCGAGGACGAGGCGCTGCGCACCCTGCACGGGCTGGTGGACCTCGGCGTGTCGCTGGCCGTGGACGACTTCGGCACCGGCTGGTCCAACCTCGCGTACCTGCGCGACCTGCCGGTCTCCGGGCTGAAGATCGCCGGTTCCTTCGTCGGCGACCTGCACGACCCGGAGAAGGACGAGTCCACCGGGTGGCGGATCGTCAGCGGCCTGGTGTCGATGGCGCACGCGCTCGGGCTGACCGTCACCGCCGAGGGCGTGGAGACCCGCAAGGACGCCGAACGACTGCGGACCATCGGCTGCGACTGGGCGCAGGGCTGGCACTTCGGCCGCCCGGTGCGGCCGGCCGAGATCGCCCGCCGGATCGCCGAGGAGCCGCGGGGGCGCCCGGTCGGGGGCTGACGCGTCGGGGCCGTCAGGGGGCAGGGGCCGAGCAGGTGGGGAAGGCCCGCGGTGGCGTTCGGCGGCGGTCGTGCAACCGCTCGGTCGCGTTCCGGAAAATCGGCCAACACCACGGCCCACCATGCGGGATGATGGCGCGTCAAAATCACCACCCGGGGCCGTGTGGTGCGTGGCTACGGCCCCGCGCCGGCCCTGGGAAGCGGGGAGGAGAGCGCCGCCATGGCCACACCGGAGGACGCCGGCCCGGCCGACGACGACCGACGAGGCCCCTGGCCGGAGAGCGGCCCCGGGCCCCGGCCCGAGCCCTCGACCAGGGTGGACCGGCGGCCGTGGGGGCGGCGCCTCGGTGTCGTACCGGACCGGCCGTCCCGGCTCGGCGCCGTCCCGCGCACCCGGACGGACCCCGACGCCGCGACCGGGCGGGAGCCGGACGGCGGGGCCCGCTTCGACCCGGAGGCGCCGACCAGGGTCCAGCGGGCCGCGCCGGAGCGGGTCGACCCGGAGGCCCCGACCAAGGTCCAGCGGCGTGCGGGCACCGGGCGTGCCGCCGCCCCCGGCTGGGCCGACAACGTCGGCCCCGGGCCCAGCCGGAGCGGCGAGGGCCCCGTGGGCGGGGTGTCGAAGGGCGGGGTGTCGGAGGGTGGGATACCGGGGGGCGGGGCGTCGGAGAGTGCGGGGCCCACCGGCGGACGGTTCGCGGGCGCCTTCCCCGACGCCCTGCGCGGCCGCTTCGCCCCGCTCGGAGTGGCCGGCTCCGGCACCGAGGGCACCGTCTGGCACGTCCGGCGCACCGACGGCGGCGGCGAGGCCGCGGTGAAGGTGACGGCCGCCGGCCACGCCATGGACGCCGACCTGCTCGGCTACCTGCGCAACGACGACTACCGCCGCCACGTCCCGCACATCGTCGACTTCGGCCGGGTCGGCCACCACGGCGCCGAACTCGACTGGGTGGCCATGGAGTACCTGCCGGTCACCCTCGCCGACCACTTCGCCGAACTTCGCAAGCGCGGCCGGCACACCGACCGGCGGGAGGCCGAGCGGATCGTCTACGAGCTCGTCGCCCTGCTCGACTTCTGGCAACGGCGGATCGAGCGCAACCCGCTGGACTTCAAGCCGGCCAACGTCCTGGTCCGCCCCGGCCGCGAGCCCGGGGAGTTCGTGATAGCCGACTTCGGTGGTGTCGCCCGGCTCACCGCCAGCCGCCGCTTCACGCCCGAGACGATCGTCACCATCCCGTACATGGCCCCCGAACTCCTGGCCGGCCGCAACCACGAGGCCGGGCCCTGGTGGGCGCTCGGCAACGTCCTGTACGAGCTGTTCACCGGCCGCCCCCGCTTCCTCGGCGCGGACGGCCTGCTGATCAGCGACGAGGTGCTGCAACTGGAACTGGTCCTGGGGGACGAGGTCGACCTCTCGGCCCTCGCCGACCCCCGCCAACTGCTGCTCCTTCAAGGGCTGTTCACCAAGAACCCGGAGGACCGCTGGACCGCCCCGCAGGTCCGCAGCTGGCTGGCCGGCGGCAGCCCCGCGGTGGTCCGGCGACAGACCCGGGCCGACACCGGCCGCACCCACCGGCCGATCACCTTCTTCGGATCCCCCTTCACCGACCCGGCCAAGCTCGCCGAGGTCCTGCTCCGGCGCTCCGGCGACGCGGCCCGCTGGCTCTCCGCCGGGGGAGCGGAGCGGCTGCGCGACTGGTTGCGCGACGACGTCCAGGACAACGTCTTCGACCTGCACCACCTGACCGACGTCGCCCGGGCTCCCGGCTCCCGCCGCGACGCCGTGGCCGCCCTCGCGGTGCTCGCCTTCGGCGCCGCCTTCGCCCCCTCCGCCACCCCCTACTACCTCGACCGCCCGATCGACACCCCCGGGCTGGAACGCATCGCCACCGAACCGGACGGCGCCGCGTTCATCGACGCACTGGTCCGGGTCGGCGCCCCGGCCGTCGCCGCCCGCTACGACTGCTTCCACCCCGAGTGCTCCGGCGAACACTGCTCCCGACTGCTCGCCCTGGCCCAACTCCCGGACGTCCTGGCCGAAGTGGACCGTGCCGCCCACGCCGTCGGCGGCGGCCGGCGGGGCGGCGACGGGCTCAGCCCGCAGGAGCGCGAGGAGGCACACCGGTTGGTGGTGTGGCTGAGCGTGCGCCCCGAGGAACGCGACCGGCTGCTCGGCCGGCTCTCGCCGCTGCCCACCGCCCTGCACCGGCTGCCGCTGCCCGAACGGGCGACGGAGCTCGCCGCCTTGGTCGCGGCGGTGGTGGTGGACGCGGCCCTGGCCGCCGGCTCCGGGCTCCGCACGGCCGTACGCGCCGCAGTGCGCCGGCCCGCGCCGGACCCGACCGCCGCGCCGGAGGCGGTCCGGCGCCGCTGGTCGGCGCTGCGGCGGCGGGCGGTGGGCGCCGACCCGGGGGACGACGCCGGGCGCGCGGCCCTGGTCGCCGCCGAGACGCTGCGCCCGCGCGGCCGGGGCCGGGGCGAGCGGCCCGACGGCGACCAGGGCCGGGAGGGCGGGGAAGGCCGGGAGAACCGGGCCGGCCGGGACCGGTGGCTGGGGCGGCTGTGGCAGGGCGGGCGTGAACGGATGCCGGTCGACTGGCCGGCCCGGCTGCGGGAGTGGTGGCCGCACGCCCGGACCGGTCTGCCGCGTCGGGCGGGCGCCGTGCTGCTGCTGTTCCTCGCCCTCGGGTTGCTGCTGTGGGCGGGGGCGGTGTTCCGCTACCCCGTCGAGGCCGGGGTCCAGCTCAAGATCTCGCCCGACGGCGCCTTCGGCGGGCCGTTGAGGAAGGCCGGCGAGCACGCGGCCCAGCAGGTGGTCGGCCAACTGGGGGCGGCGCTGGTCGCCGCCGCCGTCCTCGCCTTCTTCCCCGCCCGGGTCGGCCTCGGTACGGCGGCCCTGTCCGGCGTCGGGGCCTTCGCCATCGGCTACCTGCGGCTCGGACCGCCGATGACGGGCCTGGAGATGCCGAAACCGGTGGCCGAGCGGGTGGTGCTGTTCGAGGGCGGGATGGGCAGTTGGGCCGGCCTCGCGGCGGTGGCGGCGATCGTGGCGTCGTTCGTGCTGATCGAGCGCGCGGCGAACCGGCTGCTGAAGCCCGCGCACGAGGCCCGGCGGCAGGTGCGGGAGGCCTGGCGGCGGCTCGCCGGGCGGGGCGCGGCGGCACGGTGGGACGGCAAGCAGTGGCGGACGGGCCCCGTGGGCGCCCGCGACCGCGCGCTGTTCGCGCTCGGGAGCACCTGTGTGCTCGCCCTGCTGCTGTGGGCGGCGGTCGAGGTGCGGCTGGCGGCCACCAGGCACCACCCGACGCCGGCCTCCTGGGGGACCGGCCAGACCGGTGCGGCCTACCAGTCCGGGTTCGTCGTCCTGCTGGCCGTCGTCTCCCTCGCGAGCACCCTGGGGACGCCGGTCACCGCCCGGGCGCTCCTCGGCTGCTGGATCCCCGCCACCCTGGTGCTCGGCGCCTGGCCCGGACCGCTCGGCCCGGTCGAGGCGCTGCGGATCCCGGTGCTCCAGGGGCAGTTCACGGCCGTCGCGGAGTTCTGGGGGCACGGCGCGTTCTGGGCCGCGTTGCTGGTCGCGCTCCCGCTCGCGGCGTACGGGGTGCTGCGCACGGCCCGGGCGCGGGGGGCGGGTACGGGGGCGGGCGGCTGACGGGCGAAC
Source organism: Kitasatospora sp. NPDC058492 (assembly GCF_042720685.1). Taxonomy (NCBI): domain Bacteria; kingdom Bacillati; phylum Actinomycetota; class Actinomycetes; order Kitasatosporales; family Streptomycetaceae; genus Kitasatospora; species Kitasatospora sp. NPDC058492. The sequence continues at coordinate 25,608 of NZ_JBHXMU010000040.1, read as the reverse complement.
GGCTGACAGATAACAGATGACAGAGTTCAGCTTTCAGATTTTGAAATCTGTTATCTGTTATCTGTCAGCTGTTAGTTGTCAGCCGCCCGCCGCCGGCGATCCAGCCGCCATCCGGCTCAGCCGACCAGCCGGGACAGTTCGATCGAGTGCCCGGTCCGCTCCGCCTTGGCGCAGCGAATAAGGGTACACCTCGCCATTGACCTGCGGTTTTCCCCTGGGCGACACGTGCGCTCGATGCTGGTCGTCGTGCCTACCTCGATCAGGGTTCCACGCGCCGGACGTACACCCCTTCGGCGAGCAACGAGAACCCGTGTTCCTCCCAGGCCCGCCGAAGCTTCTCGATGGCCTCCTCGTCCGGCCGCCGCACCTCGGGGTCGTCGGAGTCGTAGCTGCACGGCTCGTCCGGCCCGTGGTCGTGGATCGGTGCCGGGTAGCAGACGGCGAGCGCCCCGGGGACCGCCAGGCGGCGAAGGGCCTCGACGGCCAGGCGCATCGCGACGCCCTTCCCCCGCCACTCGGCGGAGACCTCGACGGACTCCAGCAGGAGCAGTAGCGAGGGGCACAGCTCAGCCAGGATCGGCACGAGTCCACCGTCCTCGGTGAAGATCACACGAGGGATGCGATCGAGCAGGCCGGGGTCCAACTCCAGCGCTGCGCGTGGGTTCGGGGTCGCACCCGGGATCACACGCGTCATGGTGGCGGTGCCGAACACGGTGTCGCCGTCATTGAGGTAGAAGCTTGCCGTCCAGCGGTCGGCCCGCGCCTTCCAGTCCGTTCCGGCGAAGTGGCGCGACTGGTACGAGATGACGATTCGGTCGTCCACCGAGTGACTCCCTTGCAACGGGGGACGGCCCCCGCGCGGCATGGTGCACGCGGGGGCCGTCCAGAGTGTCAGTCCGTCACTTCGACGGCGTCGGGTTGGGGTTCTCCTTCGCGGGCTTGCCCGCGTGCTTCGGCGGGGGCTTCTCGTTGCCCTTGTGCTTGGACACGATGATCTCGAAGCGCATGGGTGAGTCCTCCTACTCGGCGGTGGTGGCGGACGATCCGGGCTCCATGGGGCCGGGCGGCCTCTCGGGCTTGTTGGGCGGGTCGTAGCGCATACTGGTGCCTCCTCGCGCTGGGATGTCCCGGTCACCGGTTGGCGGCCGGGCCGTTCGGTGTTGCGGAACCCGCTCCGACCGTTCGAGCTGTCCAGGTCCGCCGGTCGGGGCGGGAGTTCGGGCCCGCCCGTGCGCCCCGGGGGGACGACGCACGGACGGGAGTCTCAGCGGGTCAGCAGCCATCCCAGGGCGACCATGCAGAGCGATCCGGCCACCACGTAGGCCCAGACCTCGGCCCGGGTGGTGTGACCGGCGCGGGCCTGCTCGGCAGCCTCGCGGTACTCGGCCATCTGGTCATCGGCCATGAGCCGCCCCAGGTCGGCCGCAGTCACCTCATCCATACGGGCCGCGCGTTGATCTGCTGCGTAGCCGCCCGCAGCCGGGCCAGCGTCGGCGAATCCACGGCGGGCTCCAACTCGGGCCTCTCGGCGGTCGGGCTCATCTGCTGCGCCGCCCAGTCCCGGGCCTCCGCGTAGCCGGAGAACCACACGTCCCGCCCGGCCTGCCCCCGCGCCCAGGTCGGCGCACCACCCGCGCGGTAGTTCAGGACGCCGTACCCCTCCATGCCGATCGCACCGGAACGAGGGACGGGGCACAGCCCGGCGTGCCCGGGGCGGCCGTACCAGGCGTCAGCGCCAGCCATCAGGCAACCTCCCCGCGTGAACGCGGCAACCACACGCCGGACGCACGCTCGGCAGGGCGCCCGCCTTCCGATCGGCCTCGGCCTTCCGGTACTCGGCCAGGATCGCGGCCATCTCCTCCGGGGAGGCCCGCCGGTCGTCCCGGCGGGGCCGTCGCTGCCGCGAAACAGTCATCGCTCGCACGCTCCCTACATCCGCCGCTGCGACTGCGTCTGCAAGCCGTCAGCAGGAAGGTAGGGAGGTGGCGGCGCGGCCCGCGAGCAAGTTGCACAGCCTTGCGCGGATTCACCCAAGCGCGCCTATCGCCGATGTGATGAGTGCACGCGCCTGGGCACCGTAGACCGCGAGACGCTGCAACTCGCCGAACGCCCGGACGTAGTCAGCGATCTCACGAGGCTGAGTGACGTTGACCTCAGCCGTCAGCGTCTCCACGACGGCGTGCCGATCGTCGTACAGGTAGAACGCTTCCAGGGGCCACATGCTGCGCTGCGCGGTGGACGGGATAACCCCCAGCGACAGCGAGGCCAGCGGCATCATGGCCAGCAGATGGCCGAGTTGTCCGGCCATGGTCTCCGCGTCGCCGATACGGGAGCGGAGTACCCATTCCTCCATCAGTACCGCGAACCGGTGTCTGCCCTCGTGCAGAAGCCGTCCCCTCGCCACCCTCGTGGCAACGGCGTCGGCTACGTCGTCAGGGGTTCCCTGGAATTCCGTGATGGAGCGCATCAGGGCAGTCGCGTACTCCGGAGTCTGGAGGAAGCCAGGAACGACGTTCGAGACGTACGTCCGGCACAACTCCGCCCGCTCGTGGAGCGCATAGAAGTCCTCCTGTACCTGGCGCATCCCGGTGCGGTGGAGCCGCCGCCACTCCAGGTACATCGATTCGACCGCTCTCGACGTGGCGATCAGATCGTCCGCCTGGTCGGACGCCGAGCAGGCCGCGCACCACGCCCGAATATCGGAATCGGCCGGCGGGGTCCGCGCGCTCTGGATTCGGGACACTTTCGAAGGGTTCCACCCGCACCGGAACGCCAGTTGCTTACCCGTCAGTCCGGCATCCTTGCGGAGGTCGACCAGGCGGTTGGCAAGGGCAAGACGCGCCGCTTGCGCGCTTGATGACGGTGACGTCGGCATTGTCTGGCGGTCCGGTGCTCGCAGGGTAGGGGTAGGTCAGACGCTGTACTCGTCGTGCGGGGTGCCCCGCTCCCAGACGGCTTCGAACGCGGAAGAGACGAGACGAATCGTCGCGGGGTCCTCGGAGAAGGCGAACCCGGGTTCGGCCCAGTCGCCGTACCCCGTGAAGAAGTGGAACAGCACCAACCTGTCGTCGATCAGCCAGAAGTCGTTACCCGGCAACGCGATGTCCGACGCCTGACTCCTCGGAAGCCACCGGACCAGTTCCCCAGCAGCGAGATTCATCGGGGTGACCGCGTGCTCCCACCGGATGTAGTCGGTCACCGGCTCGGAGACGATCCGGGCCCTGCGCATGACCACCCCACGGCCGATCGTCTCGCGGACGAGACCCAGCCACTCGGGCCACCACGAGGCTTCGGGGTCCAACTCGATCTCGCCAGTGCGGGCGAAGCGGTCGATCTCCTCTGCCTCGTCGCCGACAGCGTAGGCGTCACGCATCTCCAGGTGTACTGCGGTCTTCTGCGCGTTCTTCAGCAGCGCGGCGAAGTCGGGCACGTTCGACACGTTCGACAGCCTCCTTCAGGATCGGCAGCATGCGCGCCGGGATACGGATCACGGACTCATGAGCGGGGACTCCGATCGCGTGGCCGGGAACCCACTCGGTCCCCGCGATCTTCTCGCAGAGCGCGGCATCGGCCGTCAAGCTCTGCACGACGATCTCCTCCGTCTCGTCCTCGACCCACACGGTGGGCGAGCCTCCGCCGCCGGTGGTCGGGTCGATGCCCACGAAATCTAGTGCCACGACGATCTCCAACGTCTAGGGAGTTGCGGGGACATGCACCACCGTCAGCCCTGTGAGTGAGATCCACAACCCCGCATGCACGAAATTGCACGAAGTCGGTATGAGGCGCGTCCCCCACGCCGTTCAACGCAAGATGAGCCGGGACGTTCGCTCGGCAGGCAAGCCCGGATAGCCCACTGGAATCCCGAGGGTCCAGAACGCACGAAAGGCCCCGGCCACCCAGTTCATTGGGCGGCCGGGGCCGGTCTGCTCAGGCGGTCAGATGCGGTTGCCCCAACGGTGGGCGGCGAGGCTGCGCGCGGCGTTGGAGCGGCCCGTCTCGGGCTCGTCGCCGGGGAGGCGGACGCGGGCGATCAGGCGGCCTGCCTCGGCGCGGAGCTGTCGGGCTTCTGCGATCAGGGGGTGGGCGACCTGGACGCCGTGGCGGGTGCCTCCGGCGATCAGTCGGCCGTCGGCGCGGACCTGTTCGTCGCAGTGGGAGGCGTCGCGCAGGTGGTGCTCGGCGAGGCGGAGCGCGGCGTCCTCCTGGGGGTCCAACTCGATCTCCAGGGCGGCGAGTCCGGCCCGAAGGTCAGTGATGATCTCGTGCAGGGGAATCCCTTTCCCTACTCAGGGTGGTTGATTGTCACAGTGTGCGCAGGAGGGTTGGTCTGTGCCCATGCGCATCGGTGCTGGCCTGCTATGACGCCCCGGTGAAGAAGGAGGCGCGAAGGGGAGTCACCCCCCGGGGCAGTGGCCGGCGTCACGCGCCGACGCGCACTCTCCATTCCCTCGATTCTGATTAACAAGGCTACGAAGAAAGGAAGTTGTAGCCGTAAGGCGCGCAAGGCCGGCGCGAAGCCGTGCAACCGCGATTCGTTGGCCGCGCGCTGGCCTGCACGGGTAGCTACGGAATCTGCCGCAGTTGCGGAGACGCCGTGACCTGGTCCAGTTGGGCGGGGTCGCCAAGGCTGCTGCCCACCCGCGTCACGGCCTCACGGGGCGCCCACGGGCCCTCGGCTGCGGCCGGGCTCCGAGGGGCCACCGTGCGGGCGCACAGAGTCTTGCGGGTCGCCCTTCCGTGGGCTCTGAATAGGGGGTGAATCCTGTACCCGTTATTCCCGGCCACGCTGTGAAGGGGACATTCCGGCCCGTTTAAAGCCCCACCCCTGTGCTCACCACGCCTTACGGAGCAGCTGTTCGGCGATGGCCAGGTGGTCGGGCTTGGCGGGGGCGGTCGGGTCGAGCCCGCCCCGGCCGAACAGCGGGCGCGGTGTCGCAGCCTCGGTGTGGGCGAGCTTCCGCTTCGTGGTCGCTTTCAGGCCGTACGGAGCGGCCCCGAGCCAGCGGCCCTGTCGGCGCTGCTCGTTCTTCGTGTCCCGGACCTTCTCCGACAGCCGGGCGGAGAACTCGCGGGACTCCTCGGCCGCGTTGATGATGTGCTTCCGATCGCGCGGCCGGATCGAGTCCAGGCCGTCCCAATCGAAGATCAGCCGCTTACCGGCGTCCAGGACACCGACGACCTCACCCGCGCCCTTCCGGCTGAACCGGCTCATGTCGTACGACCACAGGGCCGCCGCTTCGCCTTCGTGGAGCCGGTCCAGGGCCTTGTCGAACCTCGGCCGGACCTCGCTTTTGTACGCCGACAGGTTCTCGCGGTGGACGACCCCGATCCGGTAGCCCTCGCGGGCGGCGAAGCCCCTTCCTCGGGCCTCCTGGGCGTCCATGGACAGCTCTTGCTTGTGGCTTCCCTGTCGCAGCTTCTTCGACTTGCGGCAGTACAGGTCCATCACGTCGGGGCCGTCCATGATCACACCTTCGGTCAGCTGACGCGCCCCCGCAAAAGATCATGAGCGAGTGAAAAGGTCGTTCCGCGAACCTTCGCCCGCAGGTAGCGCACGTTGCTCGCGGACAGGTGCACGCCGGTCGGCACCCGTCGCCGCACGGTGATCCCGAGGTCGGCCAACTGCTGCGCCTTGTCCGGGTTGTTGCTCAGCAGGTCGATGCCGGTGGCGCCGAGGGTGGCGAGCATCTGGGCGGCGGCGGTGTAGTCCCGGCCGTCCTCGGGCAGGCCGAGCGCCGTGTTGGCGTCGTACGTGTCCAATCCGGAGTCCTGCAAGGAGTAGGCCTCCAGCTTGTTGTAGAGCCCGATGCCCCGGCCCTCCTGCCGCAGGTACAGCAGGTAGCCGCCGGCCTCGGCGATCCGCTCGACCGACTCGCGCAGCTGCGGGCCGCAGTCGCAGCGGTCCGAGCCGAAGACGTCGCCGGTCAGGCACTCCGAGTGCAGGCGCACCAGCGGCGTCCCGCCCTCCGGCACCTCGCCGAACGCGAGCGCCAGGTGCTCCGCGCCGTCGGCGAGGTCGTGGAAGGTGAGGGCCTGCGCCTCGGCGCGGTAGCCGTCGTGGAAGGTCAGCGGGATGCGCACACGCGAGCGCACCGTGGCGGGGCCGGGCTGCGGCATGGGTGGGCCTCCGTCGATGAGGAGATGGGTCGGCGAACCGACGAACCGATGGGTCGAGAGGGGCGGGCCGGCCGGCCCGGGGTGGATCGGATGTCGATGACCGTACTCGGTAGTTCCAATTTGAACAACTAAATACTGTCCGTGCCCGGTTCGACTACGGACTGTGGTTCAGCCGGGCTCCGTGCGGACGCGAGGGCGCTGGTGGATCGTACGGTCCGCGAGGCGTGGGGGTTTCAGCATGTGGATGCGTCGGGAGCCGGACCGTGGACACTGCGAGGATTTCCCCGTTTCCTGGGCACGGGAATGCCTCGCGCACGAGCACCGACGACCACGGAAGGTCCTGATCAGATGCCCACAACCCCTCCCGCCGCCACCTCCCCGACCTCCTTCGACGCCGAGCAGCGCGTGATCGAGGCGCTCTACGCGGACGTGGTCCGCCGGAACAGGGGTGAGACGGAGTTCCACCAGGCGGTCCACGAGGTCCTGGAGACCCTCGGGCCGGTGCTCGCCCGCCGCCCCGAGTTCGTCGACGCCCGGATCATCGAGCGGATCTGCGAACCCGAGCGGCAGCTCATGTTCCGGGTGCCGTGGACGGACGACTCCGGCGACATCCACGTGAACCGCGGCTTCCGGGTGGAGTTCAGCAGCGTCCTCGGCCCGTACAAGGGCGGGCTGCGCTTCCACCCCTCGGTGAACCTCGGCATCGTCAAGTTCCTCGGCTTCGAGCAGATCTTCAAGAACGCGCTCACCGGGCTGTCGATCGGCGGCGGCAAGGGCGGCTCCGACTTCGACCCCAAGGGCCGCTCGGACGCCGAGGTCATGCGGTTCTGCCAGTCCTTCATGACCGAGCTGTACCGCCATCTCGGCGAGCACACCGATGTCCCCGCCGGGGACATCGGCGTCGGCGGCCGGGAGATCGGCTACCTGTTCGGCCAGTACAAGCGGATCACCAACCGCTACGAGAGCGGCGTGCTCACCGGCAAGGGCCTCGGCTGGGGCGGCGCGCAGGCCAGGACCGAGGCGACCGGCTACGGCTGCGTGCTGTTCACCGCCGAGATGCTGCACAGCCGCGGCGAGAGCCTGGACGGGCGCCGGGTCGTCGTCTCCGGTTCCGGCAACGTCGCCATCTACGCGATCGAGAAGGCGCAGCAGCTCGGCGCGACCGTGCTCACCTGCTCCGACTCCACCGGCTACGTGGTGGACGAGAAGGGCATCGACCTCGCGCTCCTCAAGGAGGTCAAGGAGGTCCGGCGCGGCCGGGTCGCCGACTACGCCGAGCTGCGCGGCAGCCACGTCCGGTTCGTCGAGGGCCCTGGCGTGTGGAGCGTGCCCTGCGACGTCGCGCTGCCCTGTGCCACCCAGAACGAGCTGACCGGGACGGACGCGCTGGCCCTGGTGCGGGGCGGGGTGCTGGCGGTCGCCGAGGGGGCCAACATGCCCACCACCCCGGAGGCGGTCCGGGTGTTCCAGGAAGCCGGGGTGGCCTTCGGCCCGGGCAAGGCGGCGAACGCGGGCGGCGTGGCCACCAGCGCCCTGGAGATGCAGCAGAACGCCTCGCGCGACTCCTGGACCTTCGCCCGCACCGAGGAGCGGCTGGCCGGGATCATGAAGCACATCCACGACTCCTGCTTCACCACCGCCGAGCGCTACGGACACCCGGGCGACTACGTGGTGGGCGCGAACATCGCCGGCTTCGAGCTGGTCGGGGACGCGATGCTGGCCCAGGGCCTGATCTGAGCCCTGCCGCCCGCCACCCGGTGCCCGCGGCCCTCCGCCTGGAGCTCGCGGTCCTCCGCCTGGCGCCCGCGGCCCTTCGCCCGGCGCCGATGGCGCGACTCGCCGTCACCCGGCGATCGGTACCCGACCGGAGCGGGCACCGATTGTCGGGTGCGGCAGGGTGGGTCCTTCCTACGGTGGTGATCAGTAAGGGAAGGACGGGGTTGGAGTGCTGGAACACCTGAACCGGGCGATGGAGCACATCGAACGGAACCTGGACCAGGAGGTCGAGGTCGCCGAGCTGGCCCGGATCGCGATGACGTCGGAGTACCACTTCCGACGGTTGTTCTCGATGCTCTCCGGGATGCCGCTGTCGGACTACGTCCGGCGTCGGCGGTTGACCGTCGCCGGGGCCGAAGTCCTCGGCGGGGAGCGGACGTTGCTGGAGGTCGCGATCCGGTACGGCTACACCTCGGGGGAGGCGTTCGCCCGGGCGTTCCGGGCGATGCACGGGGTCGGGCCCGGTGAGGCCCGGCGCGAGGGCGCGGTGCTCAAGTCCCAGCCCCGGATGTCCTTCCGACTCGTCGTGGAGGGAAGCAGCAGTATGGAATACCGGATCATCGAGCAGCCGGACTTCCGGATCATCGGTCGGCGGGCGCGGGTCCCGCTGGTGCACGAGGGCGTGAACCCGGCCATCGCCTCGTTCATCAAGGGGCTCGGCCAGGAGACCGTCGACCGGATCTCGGCGCTCTCGGGCCGCGAGCCGGAAGGCATCCTCTCGGTCACCGAGTTCTTCTCGGAGAGCCGTGAAGAGGGTGTCGAACTCGACTACTACCACGCGGTGGTGGCGGACGCGGACACCGTCGTCCCGGACGGCCTGGACGTTCGGGAGGTGCCGGCGGGCACCTGGGCGGCCTTCTCCAACACCGGGACCTTCCCGAAGGCCCTCCAGGAGATGTGGCGGGACGTCTTCACGCAGTGGTTCCCGTCCAACCCGTACGAGTTCCGGCCGGGGCCGGAGATCCTGCGCACCCGGTTCCTGTCGGACGGCCAGGCGGAGGCCCAGCTGTGGATTCCGGTGGCGCGGGCGCTGCGCTGACGGACGGCCGCTGACAGGTGGCAGCCGACAACTAACAGATGACAGGTAACAGATTTCGAAATCTGTTATCTGTCATCTGTTTTTTGTTCGCCCACAGCGCCCACTGCCGCCGCCCGCCGCCCCGCCCGCCCCCGTTCGGCCCAGCAGCGCCCGCACCCGTCCTCCCCCGCCCGCATGCTGGGGCGGGGGAGGACGGGGGATCGCAACCGCTACCCGAGGAGTGGGATCACCGATGGCCAAGGCATTCGGCTTCGTCGACTACGGCGGGCCGGAGACACAGGAGTTCCTGGACCGCCCGGTGCTGGAGCCCGGCCCCGGGCAGCTGGCGATCGCGGTCGGCGCGGCCGGGGTGAACCCGGTGGACTGGAAGATCCGCACGGGCCTGCTCGGCCGGGAGCGTGAACTCCCCGCCGTCATGGGCCAGGAGGCCTCGGGCGTGGTCCTGCAAGTCGGCCCCGGGGTCACCGGGTTCACCCCGGGCGATGAGGTGTTCGGCCTCGCGGCCGCCGGTGCCTACGCCGAACAGACGCTGATGCGCGCCGAGTTGAGCGCGCTCAAGCCCGAGGGCGTCGGCTTCGACCAGGCGGCCGTCCTGCCCGTGTCGGCGGCCACCGCGGATGACGCCGTCCGCGACCTCGGCCTCGGCGCCGGCCGGACGCTGCTGATCCTCGGCATCGCCGGCGGTGTCGGCAGCGCGGCCGCCCAGATCGCCCGCAGTCGCGGCCTGATCGTCCTCGGCACCGCGAGCGACGCCAACCGTGCGTACGTGGAGTCCCTCGGCGCGGTGCCCGTCCGCTACGGCGACGGCGTCGCCGAACGGATCGCGGCCGCGGCGCCCGACGGCGTCGACGGCATCCTCGATCTGGTCGGGGGCGACGCCCTGCGGGCCGCCGTCCCCGTGCGCAAGGACCGTACGGAGCTGGTCAGCACCGCCGACCCGGCCACCGTGGCCGAACTCGGCGGCCGCTACATCACCCGCTCGACGACGTCCGAGACCCTGTCCGCGCTGGCGGCCCTGGTCGCCGCCGGTGAGCTGGACCCGAACATCACCGGCCGCTACCCGCTGGCCCGGGCCGCTGAGGCGCTCGCCTTCGTCGAATCCGGCCATGCCCGCGGCAAGGTGGTGCTCGAAGTCGCGTGACACAAGGCAAGAGTGACGATCAGTCAACAAAGACCGAGAGATCGAGAACCGAGAGAAGAAGTCGAGAGGAGAAGCCATGAAGCAGAACTCCGTGACCATCGGCGGCCCCTGCTGGGTCGAGCTGGGCACCTCCGACCCGGCCGCCGCCAGCACCTTCTACGGCGAGTTGTTCGGCTGGCGGGCCGAGGCCGATGTGCGCCCCGAGGCCAGCGGCTACACCCAGATGTTCCTCGGCGACGCCACGGCGGCCGCCGTCAGCCCGCGGTTCGCGCCGCAGCAGCCCATCGCCTGGTCGACCTGCTTCGCGGTCACCGACACCGACGCCACCGTCGCGAAGGTCGAGGACGCCGGCGGCAAGGTCCTGAAGGAGCCCACCGACGTGTCCGACCTCGGCCGCTTCGCGGTGGTCGGGGACAGCTCCGGCGCGGTGTTCCTGCTCTGGCAGGCCCGCGCGTTCGCGGGCGCCGAGGTGTTCAACGAGCCGGGCTCGCTCGGTTGGGTGGAACTGCTCACCCGCGACCCGGCCGGTGCGACCGCCTTCTACCCGGCGGTCTTCGGCTGGTCCGTCAGCCCGTCCGAGCAGTACACCCAGTGGGGCCTGGACGGCGCCGACTTCGGCGGCATGCTCGTGATGGACGACCGCTTCCCGCCGCAGGTGCCGCCGCACTGGCTGCCGTACTTCTCGGTCGCGGACGTCGACAACACCGTCGCCCGGGCGAGCGGCCTCGGCGCGGACGTGCTGATGGGGGCCACCGACGTGCCGGACGGCCCCCGGATCGCCGTGCTGCGCGACCCGCAGGGCGCGTCGTTCGGCGTCTACCCGGCCGGCACCGAGGGCTGACCCCCCGAAGGCCGCGCCCCTGCCCGCGCCCCTGTCGACGCCCCTGCCCGCGCCGCTGCCCGCGCCCCTGCCGAGGACCCCGACGTCCTCCCGTCGGGCGCAGTCTCCGCCCTCACACCGGGCGCCGACTGCGGCTGGAACGCCACGCCGCCGCCGTCGCGCCCGCGGTGACGAGCAGCGCGCCGATCGGTACCACGTCGCCGATCCGGTCGTACCAGGTCAGCGCCCCGGGCTCGGTGAGCGGCAGCCGGACGGTCAGCGCGCCGGTGCCGTCGGTACCGAGCCGGGCGAGCTCGCGGCCCTGCGCGTCGAAGGCCGCCGACACCCCGGTCAGCGAGGCCTGCACGGCCGGCCGGCCGGTCTCGGCGGCCCGGATCGCCGCCAGCGAGACGTGCTGCTCGGGTGCCCAGGTGTGCTGGAAGGTCGAGGTGGAGGACTGGTAGACCAGCACCCGGGCGCCGTCCCGCGCGGCGGTGCGGGCCAGGTCGGGGAAGGCCGACTCGAAGCAGATTAGCGCGCCGACCGGCAGCGGTCCTCCCGCCCGGTCGGTGGCCGGCAGGACGTGGAAGGCGGTGCCGGGCGCCCGGTTCTCGCCGGCCGCCCGGCTGACGCCGGCGATCCAGCCGAGCACCGGCCGCAGCGGGATGTACTCGCCGAAGGGCACCAGCCGGATCTTGCGGTAGCGGTCCAGCACGCCCGCAGGGGAGACCAGTACCGCGTCCTTGGAGATCCGCCCGTCCGCCTTGCGGGCGTCCTCTCCGGCGATGATCTGCGCCCCGGTGGCGGTGGAGAGTTGGCGCAGCCGGTCGAGCGCGGCCGGGTCGCGGTCGAGGTCGGCGGTGGTGCTGCTCTCGCCCCAGACGACCAGGTCCACCGGCTGCCCGCCGAGCGCGGCGGTGGCCTGGGCGCTGGCCTCGAACCGGGCCTGCGGGTCGTCCACGATGCCGGGCTGGACCAGCGCGACGGTGACCGCTCCGGCCGGGGCGGGGGCGTCGCGCAGGGCGAACAGCAGCGGGCCGGCGGCCAGAACCAGGACGGTGGTCAGCGCCGCGAGGGCGCGCGGTCGCCGGTGCACGGAGGTCAGGACGATCAGCACCCCGGTGTTGGCGGCCGCGACGGCCGCGCTGACCAGCCAGATCCCGCCGGTCGAGGCGAGCCCGAGGATCGCCGGGTGCTGCCACTGGGTGGCGCCGAGCAGTGCCCACGGCCCGCCGAGGGCGTCCCAGGAGCGCGCGTACTCGGTGGTCACCCAGACCGCCGGGACGACGACCAGCGCGAGCAGCGCCCGACGGCCGGTCAGCGGCGGGTGCAGCAGCCGGTGGACGGCGTACCCGAAGCCGCCCTGGAGCGCCCCGAACAGCACGGCGAGCACCGGTAGCCCCGGCCCGATGGACGGGACCAGCCAGTACATCGCGGTCAGGATGAAGCCCGCCCCGAACCACCACCCGCGCACCGCCGCCTCCCGCCCGCCGGGCGCGCGCTGCATCAGCAGCATCCCGGGGACTAGCGCGACCCACGCCAGCCAGGCCTGCCCCGGTGCCGGGAAGGCGAGCACCGGTACCGCCCCGGCCGCCAGGGCGCCGAACCGCGCGCGGTAGCGGTGCGGGCGCGCCTGCGGGTGGCCGCCGTGTCCGGACTGCCCGCCGTGTTCGGAGTGCCCGGGAGGTTCAGGGTGCCGGGGGTGCCCGGGATGCGAGGAGTGCTCGGGGTGCCCGGGATGCGGGGAGTGCTCAGGGTGCTCGCGGTGCTCGGAGTGCTCCCGGTGCGGCGTGCGCCGGGCGGGGCTGGTGAGGGCGAGGCGGCGGGGCATGCCCCGTATTGTCCGCTCGGACGGACTGCGCCACCAGTGTTCCTGTCACCCGAATGGACTACGGGAACACTGGTGGCCACCCCCGTGGCTCAGCCCTCGTCGCCCTCCAGGTCCCCCTCGGTCTCCAGGAACGCGGCCTGCAACTGCGCGATCAGCTCCGGGTCGGGCTGCTCCCAGAGCCCGCGGCTGGCCGCCTCCAGCAGCCGCTCGCTGATCCCGTGCAGCGCCCACGGGTTGGCGCCGGTCAGGAACTCCCGGTTGACCGGGTCGAGCACGTACTCCTGGGTGAGCTTCTCGTACATCCAGTCCGCGACCACGCCCGTCGTGGCGTCGTAGCCGAACAGGTAGTCCACCGTCGCGGCCATCTCGAACGCGCCCTTGTACCCGTGCCGGCGCATCGCCTCGATCCAGCGCGGGTTGACCACCCGGGCGCGGAAGACGCGGGCGGCCTCCTCGGTCAGCGTCCGGGTGCGGACCGTCTCCGGGCGGGTCGAGTCGCCGATGTAGGCGGTCGGCGCCTTGCCGGTGAGCGCCCGGACGGTGGCCACCATGCCGCCGTGGTACTGGAAGTAGTCGTCCGAGTCGGCGATGTCGTGCTCGCGGGTGTCGGTGTTCTTCGCGGCGACGGTGATCCGCTTGTACGCGGTCTCCATCTCCTCGCGGGCCGGCCGCCCGTCCAGTCCGCGCCCGTAGGCGTAGCCGCCCCAGACCGTGTACACCTCGGCCAGGTCGGCGTCGGTGCGCCAGTCCCGGCTGTCGATCAGCTGGAGCAGGCCCGCGCCGTAGGTGCCCGGGCGGGAGCCGAAGACGCGGACGGTGGCCTTGCGCTCGTCGCCGTGCACCGCGAGGTCGGCCTGGACGTGGGCGCGTACGAAGTTCTGCTCCGCGGGCTCCTCCTGGGCGGCGGCCAGACGCACCGCGTCGTCGAGCAGGGCGACCACGTGCGGGAAGGCGTCGCGGAAGAAGCCGGAGATGCGCAGCGTCACGTCGATGCGCGGGCGGCCCAGCTCGGCGAGGGCGATCGGCTCCAGGCCGGTGACCCGGCGCGAGGCGTCGTCCCAGACCGGACGGACGCCGAGCAGGGCGAAGGCCTCGGCGATGTCGTCGCCGGCGGTGCGCATCGCGCTGGTGCCCCACAGCGACAGCCCGACCGAGGGCGGGTAGGCGCCGTCGTTGTCGGCGGTGTACCGCTCGACCAGCGAGGCGGCGAGCGCCTGGCCGGTCTCCCAGGCGAGCTTGCTCGGGACGGCCTTCGGGTCGACGGAGTAGAAGTTGCGGCCGGTCGGCAGCACGTTGACCAGGCCGCGCAGCGGCGAGCCGGACGGCCCGGCCGGGACGAAGCCGCCGCGCAGCGCGTGCAGCACGGCGTCCAGCTCGTCGGTGGTGGCGGCCAGCCGCGGCACCACCTGGGTGGCGGCGAAGGTCAGCACCTCGTGGACGGCCTCCGGCAGCCCGGCGGCGACCTTCTCCACCGCCTCGACCGCCCAGTCCTGCGCCTCCATGGCCTCGACCAGGGCGCGGGCCTGGGCCTCGGCGGCGTCGGTGGCCCCGAGGGTGAGCGCGGCCTCGTCCAGCCCGAGGGCCTCGCGCAGGCCCGGCAGCGCGCTGACGCCGCCCCAGATCTGGCGGGCGCGCAGGATGGCGAGCACGATGTTGACCCGGTCGGTGCCGGCCGGCGCCTGTCCGAGGACGTGCAGGCCGTCGCGGATCTGGGCGTCCTTGATCTCGCACAGCCAGCCGTCGACGTGCAGCAGGAAGTCGTCGAAGCCGTCGTCCTCGGGGCGCTCGTCCAGACCGAGGTCGTGGTCCAGCTTGGCGGCCTGGATGAGGGTCCAGATCTGCGCGCGGATCGCGGGCAGCTTGGCCGGGTCCATCGCGGCGATGTTGGAGTGCTCGTCCAGCAGCTGCTCCAGGCGGGCGATGTCGCCGTAGGAGTCGGCGCGGGCCATCGGCGGGACGAGGTGGTCGACCAGGGTGGCGTGGGCACGGCGCTTGGCCTGGGTGCCCTCGCCCGGGTCGTTGACCAGGAACGGGTAGATCAGCGGCAGATCGCCCAGGACGGCGTCGGGGCCGCACTCGGCGGACAGCGCGGCGGTCTTGCCGGGCAGCCACTCCAGGTTGCCGTGCTTGCCGAGGTGGATGACGGCGTGCGCGCCGAAGCCGCCGTCGGCCTGCGCGGCCTCGATCCAGCGGTAGGCGGCCAGGTAGTGGTGGCTCGGCGGCAGGTCGGGGTCGTGGTAGATGGCGACGGGGTTCTCGCCGAAACCGCGCGGCGGCTGGATCAGGACGAGCAGGTTCCCGGAGCGGATCGCGGCCAGCACGATGTCGCCGTCCGGGTTCTGCGAGCGGTCGACGTACAGCTCGCCGGGGGCCGGGCCCCAGTGCGCCTCGACCTGCTCGCGCAGCCCCTGGGGGAGCGTGGCGTACCAGCGGCGGTAGTCGGCGGCGGGGATGCGCACCGGGTTGCGGGCCAGCTGGTCCTCGGTGAGCCAGTCCTGGTCGTAGCCGCCGGCCGCGATCAGGGCGTGGATCAGGGCGTCGCCCTCGTGGGAGGCGTCGAGGGAGGAGTCCTGGGACGCATCGGAGGAGCCGTCGTTCGTTCCGTCCAGCCCGGGGAGGTCCGAACCCAGGTCCATGCCCTCCGCGCGCAGCCGGTTCAGCAGGCGGATCGCGCTGGCCGGGGTGTCCAGGCCGACGGCGTTGCCGACCCGGGCGTGCTTGGTCGGGTAGGCGGACAGCACGAGCGCCAGGCGGCGCTCGGCGGCCGGGATGTGCCGCAGCCGGGCGTGCTTGACGGCGGTGCCGGCCACCCGGGCGGCGCGCTCCGGGTCGGCGGCGTAGACGGTGAGGCCGTCCTCGTCCAGCTCCTTGAAGGAGAACGGGACGCTGATCAGCCGGCCGTCGAACTCCGGCACCGCGATCTGGGTGGCGGTGTCCAGCGGGGACAGGCCGTCGTCGCTGGCCTCCCACTGGGCGCGCGACCAGGTGAGGCAGAGCGCCTGGAGGATCGGCCGGTCCAGGGCGGCGAGCGCGCCCGCGTCCCAGGCCTCCTCGTCGCCGCCGGCCTGCGCGTCGGCCGGGCGGGTGCCGCCGGCGGCGAGCACGGTGGTGACGAGCGTGTCGGCCTCGCCGAGCGCGGCCAGCAGTTCGGGCTCGGCGCCGCGCAGCGAGGCGCAGTAGTAGGCCCTGGCCTGCGCACCCTGGTCCTCGATCGCCCGGCAGAGCGTCTCGACGAAGGCGGTGTTGCCGCTCATGTGGTGGGCGCGGTAGTAGAGCACCGCGACCGTCGGGCCGTCCTGCGTACGGGCTTCGCGCTCCAGCGGCCCCCAGGCCGGGGCGGAGGCGGGCGGGGCGAAGCCGTGGCCGGTCAGCAGCACGGTGTCGGAGAGGAAGGCGGCCAGTTCGGCGAGGTTGGCGGCGCCGCCGTGCGCGAGGTAGGCGTGCGCCTCGGCGGCGATGCCGGCCGGGACGGTGGACAGTTCCATCAGCTGGGCGTCGGGGGCCTGTTCACCGGTCAGCACGATCACCGGGCGGGGGCCGGCCAACAGCGTGTCCAGGCCCTCCTGCCAGGCACGGCGACCGCCGAGCAGGCGGACCACGACGAGGCCGGTGCCCTCCAGCAGCGCGGGCAGGTCCTCGGGGGTGAGCCGGGCCGGGTTGCCGAGCCGGTAGCGGACCGGGCCCTCGGCGGCGCGGGCACTGAGCAGGTCGGTGTCGGACGTCGACAGCAGCAGGATCATGCGAAGGCCCTCCCGGCCTCGGAGCCGCCCCGAGCCGAAGGGCGCGCCGGCGTGGAAAGTGACGAGTGACGAGCGACGGACGAAAGCGCGTGGCATGCGACGGACGAAGGCGCGTGGCATGCGGCGGACGAAAGCGGGCGACGGCGCGTGACCGGCGACCGAAGGAGCGCCGAGACGTCGGCGAAGCGCCCGGAGTCGGGCGGGCGTGAGGTGCCCGGGGACCCGGGCGCGGGCATGCGGCAGCGCATTGCTCTTCGAGCCTTCCTCGGGGTCCGCGCCCCGGGCCGGTGGAGGACGGCAGGAGTTCCTGGCTCCCGCGGCCGTCCGGTCTCCCGGTGAACCGCGGTCACAGTGGCGGGACCGCACCGGGCTTGCACCGGTTTCCTCCCCTGCGCCGTCGCTGGCGTGCGGACGGTCCGCGGGGACCGTCCGCCAGCATCGTACGGGGTGCGGCTGACCTGGGGGAGGGCGATCCCGGGGAGGCCGCCCGGAGCGCCCGGGGTGTGAGGCGACGGACAAAGGCAACCGATCGGATCATCTGTATGCTCGCGGCCATGCCACCGACACCCGACGCCACCGCGCCGGGCGCCGCGGTGCCCGACCGGGGGCGCGCGGACGCCTGCCCAGGGGCCCTTCGTCTACATCCGGCCGACGACGGCGCCCTGGCCCGGGTCCGGCTGCCCGGCGGTCTGCTGACGGTCCGTCAGGCATTGGCGCTGGCCGACGCCGCCGAGGCGCTCGGCGACGGCGAACTGGAGACCACCTCCCGCGGCAACGTCCAACTCCGCGGCCTGGCTTCGCACTGCGGGGCCGAACTCGCCGAACGGCTGCGCGCCGTCGGCCTGCTGCCCTCGGACACGCACGAACGGGTCCGCAACATCGTGGCCTCCCCGCTCGCCGGGCTCGACGGACACGGCTTCGCCGACGTGCAGGCCTGGGCGCGGGAGCTGGACGCGCGGCTGTGCGCGAGCGACTGGGCGGCCGGGCTCTCCGGCAAGTTCCTGTTCGCGCTGGACGACGGGCGGGGCGACGTCGCCGCGTTCGACGCCGATGTGACATTGATCGCAGGCCCGGACGGGTCGGCGCTGCTGCGCCTCGGACGGGCCGCCCACGGGCGTCCGGTGCCGGCGGGGCAGGAGGTGACGGCCGTGCTCGACGCGGCCCGGACCTTCCTGGACGTGCTGCGCGAGAGCGGGCGCAAGGCCTGGCACCTGCGCGAGGTCCCCGAGCTGCTGCCGGCCGGGCCCGTGCCGGTGCCCGCCCTCGCCGGGGCCGCGCCCGCGGTCGGCGTGGTCCGCACGGCCGGCTCGTTCCCCGAGGTGGCGGGCGGGCTGTCGGTGGGCATGCGCTTCGGCCGGGCCGGCGCCGCGCAGTGGCGGGAACTCGCGGACGCCTGCGCCGGGGAGATCCGGCTGACGCCCTGGCGCGGCGCGGTGCTGCCGGGGGCGCCGGCCGACCGGCTGCCCGCGCTGGCGGCGGCCGGGTTCCGGACCGCGCCCGGCTCGCCCTGGGAGCGGGCCACCGCCTGCACCGGACTGCCGGGGTGCGCCAAGTCGCGGGTCGACGTCCGGGCCGACGCGGCGCGGGCGCTCGATGCGGCGGCCACCACCGGGAGCCCGCCGGTCGGCGGCCTTCCGGTTACCGGCTTTCCGGCCGCGGGCCTTCCGATGGCCGGCCTCCCGACCGCCGGTCTCCCGGTGCACTGGTCGGGGTGTGAACGACGCTGCGGTCATCCGGCCGGGCGGTGGGTGGACGTGCTCGCCACCGGGCAGGGCTACCGGGTGACGGTGAACGGTCCGGCGGCCGCCGGGGCGGCCGTGGACGTGACGAACGAGGAGATGGCCGAGGCGGTCGCCGAGGCCAGGAGGACCACGAAGTGATCGAGTACGAGAAGGACGGCGCGTCCATCTACCGCCAGTCCTTTGCCACCATCCGTGCGGAGGCCGACCTGGCCGCCCTCCCGGCGGACGTCTCCCAGGTCGCGGTGCGGATGATCCACGCCTGCGGGATGGTCGACCTGGTCGAGGACCTGGTGTACTCACCGGGCGTGGTCGCTTCCGCGCGCGCGGCGCTGCGGGCCGGGGCGCCGATCCTGTGCGACGTGAACATGGTGGCGAGCGGCGTCACCCGCAAGCGGCTGCCCGCCGACAACGAGGTCGTGTGCACCCTCACTGACCCGTCCGTGCCGGAGCTCGCCCGGAAGATGGGCAACACCCGCAGCGCCGCCGCCATGGAGCTGTGGCTGCCCCGGCTGGAAGGCGCGGTGGTGGCCGTCGGCAACGCGCCGACCTCGCTGTTCCGGCTGCTGGAGATGATCGAGGCCGGAGCGCCGCGCCCGGCCGCGGTGATCGGCGTCCCGGTCGGCTTCATCGGCGCCGCCGAGTCCAAGCAGGCCCTGGCCGAGCACCCGTCCGGCCTGGAGCACCTGGTGGTGCGCGGCCGGCGCGGTGGCAGCGCGATCGCCGCCGCCGCCGTCAACGCGATTGCGAGCGAAGAAGAGTGACGGATCGTCAGATCTCTGGTGTCGGCCGGCTCTACGGGGTCGGGCTCGGCCCCGGCGACCCGTCGCTGGTGACCGTCCGGGCGGCCGAACTCATCGGCAAGGCCGACGTGGTGGCCTACCACAGCGCCCGGCACGGCCGGTCCATCGCGCGCTCGATCGCCGAACGCTATCTGACGGATGGTCAGATCGAGGAGAAGTTGGTCTACCCGATCACGGTCGAGACCACCGACCACCCGGGCGGCTACCGAGGCGCGCTGGACGACTTCTACGAGGAGGCCGCCGCCCGGCTGGCCGCCCACCTGGACGCCGGTCGCGACGTCGTGGTCCTCGCCGAGGGCGACCCGCTGTTCTACGGCTCGTACCAGCACATGCACAAGCGGCTCGCGCACCGCTACCCGACCGAGGTGGTGCCGGGCGTGACCTCCGTCAGCGCCGCGGCCGCCCGGCTCGGCCAGCCGCTGACCGAGGCCGAGGAGACGCTCACCGTCATCCCGGGCACGCTGCCCGAGGAGGAGCTGACGGCGCGGATCGCCGCCGCCGACTCCGCCGTGATCATGAAGCTGGGGCGCACCTTCCCGGCCGTCCGGCGGGCGCTGGAGCGGGCCGGCCGGCTCGACGACGCGCAGTACGTCGAGCGCGCGTTCATGGACGGGGAGCGCATCCTGCCGCTCGCGGAGGTCGAGGGCGAGACCGTCCCGTACTTCTCGGTGGCGGTGCTGCCGAGCAAGGTCGCGCCGCTGGAGCCGGTGGAGCGGCGGACGGACGGCGCGGGCGCGGTGGCCGTCATCGGCACCGGTCCGGCCGGGCCGCTCTGGCTCACTCCCGAGGCGCGCGGCGTCCTCGCCGAGGCGACCGACCTGGTCGGCTACACCACCTACCTGGACCGGGTGCCCGAGCGGCCGGGCCAGCGGCGGCACGGCTCGGACAACAAGGTCGAGTCGGAGCGCGCCGAGTACGCCCTCGAACTGGCCCGGCGCGGGCACAAGGTCGCGGTGGTGTCCTCGGGTGACCCGGGCGTCTTCGCGATGGCCACCGCCGTCCTGGAGGTCGCCTGCGAGGAGGCCTACCGGGACGTCCCGGTGCGGATCGTCCCGGGGATGACCGCGGCGCACGCGGCCGCCTCCCGGGCCGGCGCCCCGCTCGGGCACGACTACGCGGTGGTGTCGCTGTCGGACCGGCTCAAGCCCTGGGACGTGGTGGCCCGCAGGCTGCGCGCGGCGGCCGAGGCGGACCTGGTGCTCGCGCTCTACAACCCGGGCTCGAAGTCGCGCACCACGCAGGTCGCCCTCGCCCGGGACCTGCTGCTGGAGTACCGCGCGCCCGAGACGCCGGTGGTGATGGCGCGTGACGTCGGCGGGCCGACCGAGCGCGTGCGGATCGTCCGGTTGGGCGAGCTGGATCCGGCGCTGGTCGACATGCGGACGATCCTGCTGATCGGCTCCTCGCAGACCCAGGCGGTCGAGCGGGGCGGCGGCGTGAAGGTCGTCTGGACGCCGCGGCGGTACCCGGAGGAGTAACGGGCGGCGACTGACAGATGACAGCTAACAGATTTCATCATCTGTTAGCTGTCATCTGTTTTCTGTTACTTGTTCGCCGCCCGGCGTCCCCGCCTCCCCGTCACCGGGTCGGCTTGGCGATCACCAGCTCCGTGTTGTGGTCCTCGCCCGCGCCCAGCAGCGCCGCCGGCCGGCCGTTCGGGTCGTTGTACGACAGCTCGCGGTACAGCGCGGCGAGGTTGGCGTCCGAGGTGCTGCCGAAGTCCGTGCCGTACGGTGCGGAGGACTCGATCAGCGTCGTGAACAGGGAGAGCGTGCCGTCCCCGTTGTCCGCGATCTCGATGATGCGCCCGTGCTGCGGGTAGTCGATGTGCGAGGCGGTGTTGATCTCCCAGAACGCCCGCTCCGGCACCGCGTGGCCGTGCGCCGTGACCTTGTTCATGTGGGTGTGGCCGTTCACCCACGCGATCACGTTCGGGTAGCGCTGGAGCAGCGCCACCAGCTCGTTGCCGTCGTGCCGCTTCTCGAAGATGTTGCGCGGGTCGGGCAGCAGGTTGCCCATGGTGGTGCTCGTGTGGTGGCTGAACAGGAGGATCACCTCGTCCGTGCTGCCACCCGTCACCTTGCGTCCGTCGGTGTCGTACCAGTGCCCGCTGTGCGCCTTCAACTGCTGTTCCAGCCAGCGCAGTTGCGCGGCGCCCAGTGAACCGTCCGCGAATCCGGCCTGGTTGGTGGTGTCCAGGCTGATGCCGAGCACCTTCTCCGAGATACGGAAGGTGTAGTAGAGCTTGCCGCTGCCCACCATGTCCGAGGTGAAGCCGTGCCCGTACGGGCCGGCGCCGGTGTGCGCCGGGTTCAGGTGGGCCTTGGCGAACTCCTTGAGCGTGAACGGCCGTCGGCGCTCGTCCGGGGTGATCCGGCGCACCGCGTCGCCGCTCGCGAGCAGCTTCGCGAGCAGGAGCGCGGCGCCGGCCGGGTCGCGGCGCAGCGAGTCCATCAGCCGCGCCGCGTCGGCGTCGTTGCAGCCCTCCAGCTTGTACTGGCCGGTGTAGAGGTCGTTCAGCAGCCCGAGGTCCGGCAGTGAACCCTCAAGGCTGTCATCGTGGTTGCCGACCGTCGTGTACCAGGGCGTACGCAGGCCCGGCGCGTCGAACGGCCGGCCGGCGGCGTCGAGGAAGCCCGGTATCTGCGGGAAGCCCTTCGCCTTGTAGTCGTCGTTGTAGGCGAGTTCGGGGTTCCAGTAGGCGGCGTTGCCCGAGTTCTGCACGCCTTCGTAGCGGTTCGGGTCACCGGTGTTCTGGGCGAGCCGGCCGCCGCCCATGACGGTGAGGTACCAGTCGAGTTCGGCCTGCTCGTGGTTGTCGGTGTTGTCGCCGGTGGCCATCACCATGCTGAACGGCATCCCGGTGTAGGGGCCGCCGTCGAGCGCGTTGACCCGCTCGACGAGGGCCGAGACGCCGCGGGCGTTCAGGGCCTCCTGCGGCCGGTACGCGCTGCCGGTGAACCGGGCCAGGTACTCGAATCGCACCGGGGACTCGGTGTCCACCAGGTGCAGGTCGCTGAACTGGACGAAGCTGGCCAGCCCGGTCCGTCGGTCGTCCCGCCCGGTGCCCGGCGCCGCCAGGTCGCCGCGCACCACCAGCGGCCAGCCCGGCCCGGCCGTCAGCCGCTTGTACCCGCCGGTGCCGACGGGCGTGGCCACCTGGTCGAGCGTGGTGCCCGTCGTCTTGACCGCCCGCGCGGCGGTGGCCGTCAGTGCGCGCTCGCGCTCCGCCGCCGAGGCGAACTGCCCGCCGCCCAGCGACAAGGCCGACCAGGCGGCGGCCACCGACGTACCGGTGAGGAACGTACGCCGACTCATCCCTGCCACAAAAACCCCCACATGCTGATGGCCCGGCCGGACAACCCGGCCACCGGACCCCGTGTCATGAACCCGCCCTCTGGCGGACCGCCAGATTACTCACTGGTAGGAGCGGGGTGCGAGGCCCGTGCGGAGAACTCTTCGGGAACGCGGGGCAGCGGCCGCTCCCCGACTCGGACACCGGGCCGCGGGGCCCCGCTCCACCGCCCCCGGTCGGGGCGCGGCCAGGCGAATGGGGGAAAATCGGTACCGACGGCCGGTGCGGCCGCACCTCAACGGAGCCGGAAGCGAGACGCAGGTGGCCAAAGCGGGAGCCGAAGCGGGAGCCGATGCGGGGGCCGAAGCCGGGGCCGAAGCGGCGGCCAAGGCTGGAGTCGAAGCCGGAGGCCGGGCCGGCCAGCTGAAGAGCAGCGGCCTGCGGCACGGCTGGACCACGGGCGCCTGCGCCACCGCCGCCACCAAGGCCGCGTACACCGCGCTGCTCACCGGTGAGTTCCCGGACCCGGTGGCCATCACCCTCCCCAAGGGCCAGCAGCCGGCCTTCGCCCTCGCCGCCGAGGAACTCGTCGCCGCGGAACTTGCCCCCAGGGCCGGGGGGCTGGCCACCGGGGATCTGGCCACCGGGGGGCGGGCCACCGGGGGCCGAGCCGCCGCCCCGCCCATGCCGGCGAGCGCCATGGCCGCCGTGGTCAAGGACGCCGGCGACGATCCCGACGTCACCCACGGCGCGCTGATCCGCTCGACGGTGCGGGCCGGCGAGCCCGGCGCCGGCGTGGTGTTCCGGGCCGGCCCGGGGGTGGGGACGGTCACCAAGGCGGGCCTGCCGCTGCCCGTCGGCGAGCCCGCGATCAACCCGGTGCCCCGGCAGATGATCCGCGACGCCGTGGCGGAGGTGGCCGCCGCGCACGGCGGCAGCGGGGACGTGGTGGTCGAGATCTCCGTGGACCACGGCGAGGAGATCGCCCGGTCCACCTGGAATCCACGGCTGGGCATCCTCGGGGGCCTGTCCATCCTCGGGACCACCGGCATCGTCGTCCCCTACTCCTGCTCCGCCTGGATCGACTCCATCCGCCGCGGCGTGGACGTGGCCCGGGCGGCGGGCCGCACCCACGTGGCCGGCTGTACCGGTTCGACCTCCGAGAAGGTCGCCGTCGCCGTGCACGGACTGCCTGAGGACGCGCTGCTCGACATGGGCGACTTCGCGGGCGCCGTCCTCAAGTACCTCAAGCGCCACCCGGTGCCCCGGCTGACGATCGCGGGCGGCTTCGCCAAGCTGTCCAAGCTCGCCGCCGGCCACCTCGACCTGCATTCGGCGCGCTCCCAGGTGGACAAGGGGTACCTGGCCGAACTGGCGCGGCGGGGCGGGGCCGACGGCGCGCTGGCCGAGGCGGTGGCCGCCGCCAACACCGGGTTGGAGGCGGTGCAGTTGTGCCGGGCGGCCGGGGTGCCGCTGGGCGATCTGGTCGCCGAGGCGGCGCGGGCGACGGCGCTCGGCGTGCTGGTCGGCTCGCCGGTGGCGGTGGACGTCATCTGCATCGACCGCGCGGGCACCGTCGTCGGCCGGGTGGAGCCGCTCGGGCCGTGACGCTCTCACAGAATCGCGGCAATACCGCCTGGTGATGTGAAGATCTGACGTTCATACGGGGCGAGAAACGGACAAAAGTAGTGTCACGCCCGCCCCTGGTTCTGTCGCCATCTCAACCATGAGATATGGTCTGGCGAGTGACAGGCGACTACCTCACCCGTATCGGCACCCTCATCCGTACCGCCCGCCAGCACCGCGGCTGGTCCCAGGCACAGCTCGGCGAGGCCCTCGGCACCAGCCAGAGCGCGGTCAACCGCATCGAGCAGGGCAAGCAGAACGTCAGCCTTGAGATGATCGCGCGCATCGGCGAAGCCCTCGACAGCGAGATCGTCTCCCTCGGCTACTCCGGCCCGATGCACCTGCGGGTCGCCGGCGGCACCCGACTCTCCGGCGCCATCGACGTCCGCAGCAGCAAGAACGCCTGCGTCGCGATCCTCTGCGCCTCGCTGCTGACCACCGGACGCACCACGCTGCGCAGCGTCGCCCGGATCGAAGAGGTCTACCGCATCCTCGAGGTGCTCACCAGCATCGGTGTCAAGAGCCGCTGGACCAACGACGGCCGCGACCTCGAACTCACCCCGCCCGCCGAGCTCGACCTCGCGGCGATGGACGTCGAGGCGGCCCGCCGCACCCGCAGCGTGCTGATGTTCCTCGGCCCGCTGATGCACCGCGCCAGCCGCTTCGCCATCCCGTACGCGGGCGGTTGCGACCTCGGCACCCGCACCGTCGAGCCGCACCTGACCGCGCTGCGCCGCTTCGGGCTGGAGGTCGCCACCACCGGCGGCGCCTACCACGCCTCGGTCGAGCCGGGCACCCCGCTGGACCGTCCGATCGTGCTGACCGAGCGCGGGGACACCGTCACCGAGAACGCCCTGCTGGCCGCCGCCCGGCACGACGGCGTCAGCGTCATCCGCAACGCCTCGCCCAACTACATGGTCCAGGACCTGTGCTTCTTCCTGGAGAAGCTGGGCGTACGGATCGAGGGCGTCGGCACCACCACCCTCACCGTCCACGGCGTCCCGGAGATCACCTGCGACGTCGACTACACCCCGGCCGAGGACCCGGTGGAGGCGATGAGCCTGCTCGCCGCCGCCGTCGTCACCTCCTCCGAGCTGACGATCCGCCGGGTGCCGATCGAGTTCCTGGAGATCGAACTCGCGGTGCTGGAGGGGATGGGCCTCGACTACGACCGGACCCCCGAGTACCGGGCCCACAACGGCCACACCCGTCTGGTCGACCTCACCGTGCGCCCGTCCAAGCTGACCGCGCCGATCGACACCATCCACCCGATGCCGTTCCCCGGCATCAACATCGACAACGTGCCGTTCTTCGCGGCCATCGCCGCGGCCGCCCACGGCACCACGATGATCCACGACTGGGTCTACGACAACCGTGCGATCTACCTCACCGAGCTGACCCGCCTCGGCGCCGACGTCAAGCTCCTCGACCCGCACCGCGTCCTGGTCCAGGGCCCCACCCGCTGGCGCGCCGCCGAGATGATGTGCCCGCCGGCCCTGCGCCCCGCGGTCGTCATCCTCCTCGCGATGCTCGCCGCCCAGGGCACCTCCGTCCTGCGCAACGTCTACGTCATCAACCGCGGCTACGAGGACCTCGCCGAGCGCCTCAACTCCATCGGCGCGCAGATCGAGACCTTCCGCGACATCTGATCCGATCCGGATCTGAAGCACGATCAGATGGC